>DAINCG010000109.1:0-6377 GCA_036732525.1 Pseudomonadota bacterium
CCGGAGGCCTTGGGCGTCGTAGCCGCAGCAGGCGCGCAGGATGGCGTGGCCGGCGATGCCGTAGGTGCAGAGGCCGTGCAGGATCGGCCGGTCGAAGCCGGCGGCCTTGGCCGCATCCGGGTCGGCGTTGTGCGGATTGGGGTCGCCGTTGAGCCGGTAGAGCAGCGCCTGTTGCGGCATGGTCGGCAGATCGACGGTGAGGTCCGCCGGCCGGTCCGGCACGGCGTGCGGGGCGCGCGTCTCGTCGCTCGCCCCGCCATAGCCGCCGTCGCCGCGGGCGAAGGTCGTGTGGAAGACCTTGAAGCAGGCTTCGCCCGTCGCGACGTCGACGCCCGTGCGTTCGGTGTAGATCAAGGCGCCTCGGCCTTCGCCCTTGTCGACGATGCCGGTGATGCGGGTCTGCGCCTCGATCTCGCCTGCGGGCGGCAGAGGCTTCAGGAAGGCCATGCCCTGCTCGGAATGCAGGCCGCGTTCCCAGTCGAGCCCGGTATCGGGCTCCCGGATCCAGAGGCCCGGATATGCGAGGATCGCCGCCATGGTCGGAAAGACCTCCAGCCGCTCGTCGGTGACGAACTTGAGTTGGCCACGGTCGGTCGGATCGTAGCCAAGGCCGATGCCGAGCGCATAGATCAACGCGTCGCGCCGGTCGTACTTGTGGCGGACGACGGGGAATGCGCGCGCCTTCAGGCGGTCGTAGTCGATCGGCATTTGGTTCTCCGGTTGCAGCTTGAATCCTACCCTGGCCTCGCCCAAGCTCAATGCCCGATCCGGGGAGGGCGGAAGCGCCGCATGCTGTTTCACGACGTTCTGCTGCACGCCGAGGCGACGGCGGCCCGGCGTCTCGCCACCATCGACGGCGACGCCCGCCGCTCCTATGCCGAGGTCGCCGCCCGCGTCCGGCGCGCCGCCGGCGGCCTCCGCGCCATGGGCCTCGCGGCGGGCGACCGGGTGGCTCTCATCGGCCTGAATTCGGCGGCATATCTCGAAGCCTACTTCGCGCTCTCGCTGGCCGGCCTCGTCGCCGTGCCGATCAACACGCGCCTCTCCGCCGGCGAGGTCGCCTTCATCCTGGACGACTGCGCGACGTCCGCCGTCCTCGCGGACAATGCGCTGGCGGGGCTCGCGGGCGGCGGCCGGCCCGTCGTGCCGCTCGACGGCGATGGCTGGGAGCGATTCCTGGCCGGCAGCCCGCCGCTCGACGAACCGGTCGCCGGGACGTCGGAGGATTCGGTCGCGCACATCTTCTACACCGGCGGCACGACGGGACGGCCGAAGGGCGTGATGCTGAGCCACCGGAACGTCGTGAGTTCGGCGACCAACAAGGTGGTGCTCGGCGCCTTTCGGCGGGACGACGTCTGGCTGCACGCGGTGCCGATGTTCCATCAGGCGGACGCCTGGGCGGTCGTCTCCTTCACCGGCCTCGGCGCCCGCCACGTTTTCCTGCCGAGCTTCGCGCCTGGCCCGGCGCTCGACCTGATCGAGCGGGAGCGGGGCGTCGGCGTCCAGCTCGTGCCGACGATGATCTTCATGATGCTCGATCAGCCGGGCGCCGCGACGCGCGATCTCGCCGCCATTCGGCGCATCCTCTACGGCTCCGCGCCGATGCCGACGGCGATGCTGGAGCGGGCGACTGACGTGTTCGGCGACGTCTTCCAGCACATCTACGGGCTGACCGAATGCGCCGGCACCGTCGCGACGACCCCCTGGCCGCCCGAACCTGCGGAACGGGCGGGCGCGCGCATGGCCTCCTGCGGGCAGCAGGTGACGGGCGTCCGACTCCGCATCGCGGACGACGCGGGCCGCGTCCTGCCGCCGGGCGAGATCGGGCGCATCCAGGCCCGCGGCGCCAATGTCATGCTGGGCTACTGGGGCCGGCCGGAAGAGACCGAGGCCGCCTTCGTCGACGGCTGGCTCGACACGGGCGACTTGGGCCACATGGACGACGAAGGCTTCGTCTTCATCGTCGACCGGGCCAAGGACATGATCATCACCGGCGGCGAGAACGTCTATTCGACCGAGGTCGAGGACGCGCTTTACGCCCATCCCGACGTCGCGGAGGCCGCCGTCATCGGCGAGCCCGACCCGAAATGGGGCGAGGCCGTGACCGCCGTCGTCCGCCTCCGCGACGGGGCGTCGGCCGACGCGTTGGCGCTGATCCAGCACTGCCGGGACCGGCTCGCGGCTTACAAGGCGCCGAAGTCGGTACGCTTCGTCGAAACCATGCCGAAGTCGGCGGCCGGCAAGATCCTGAAGCGGGAATTGCGCCCCCCGGCGGAAGAGGAGACGTCGCGTTGACCCAAACTTACGACTACATCGTCATCGGCGCCGGGTCGGCCGGCTGCGTGCTCGCGAACCGCCTGACGGCGAACGGCCGCCATTCCGTGCTGCTGCTGGAGGCGGGCGGGAAGGACTGGCATCCGCTGATCCATATCCCGGCGGGCTTCGTCAAGACGATGAACAACCCGCGTTACAACTGGGGCTTCGAGGCCGAGCCCGAGCCCGGCACCAAGGACCGCAAAATCCCGATCGCGCGCGGCAAGGGGCTCGGCGGGTCGTCGACGATCAACGGCATGGCCTATGTGCGCGGCCAGGCGCGCGACTATGACGACTGGGCGCAGATGGGCAATCGCGGCTGGTCCTGGGACGACGTGCTGCCCTTCTTCGTGAAGTCGGAGCATCGGGAAGGCGCGACGGCCGACCAGTCTTGGCGGGGACAGGGCGGTGAACTCAATGTCGCCGACGTCTCGGAGCGGTTCGAGTTCCTGGACAAGGTGCTCGAAGCCGCGACCCAGGCCGGATACCCGCTCAACCCCGATTACAACAGCGGCGACCAGGAAGGCTGGTCCTACTATCAGGTCACCCAGAAAAACGGCCGGCGCTGGTCGACCGCCAAGGCCTTCCTGGAGCCGGCGAAGGGCCGCTCTAACCTTCACATCGAAACCCATGCCCACGCGACCTCGCTGATCCTGGACGGCGGGCGGGTCACGGGCGTCGCCTATGACCGGAAGGGCGAAGCGCGCCGGGCGCTGGCGGGGCGGGAGGTGATCCTCTCGGCCGGCGCCGTGCAGTCGCCGCAGCTTCTGGAGCTCTCCGGCATCGGGCGCGAAGACGTGCTCCGCGCCCACGGCATCCAGCCGAAGCACGTGCTGCCGGGCGTGGGGGAGAACTACCGCGACCACATGCTGGTCCGCATGGTCTTCCGGGCGAAGGGCGTGCGCTCGCTGAACCAGGACACGCGCGGCCTCAATTTCGCGAAGGAGGCGGCGCGCTACGTCTTCACCCGGCGCGGCCTGCTCTCGCTGCCGGCGGGCGTCATCAACGGCTTCGTGCGCACGCGGCCGGAACTCGAGGTCCCGGACCTGCAACTCCGCGCCACTCACGCGTCCTTCAAGGACGTCCGCAAGCGCATCCTGGACGACTTTCCCGGCATCACCTTCGCGCCGAACCAGAGCCGGCCGGAAAGCCGGGGCACGATCCACATCAAGTCGGCCGACCCCTATGCCGGCCCCGCGATCCGGCCAAACTTCCTGGCCGACGCAATCGACCGGCAGACGATCGTCGCCGGCATGCGCGTCGTTCGCCGTCTCGTCCAACAGCCCGCGCTTGCGCCCTTTATCGAGCATGAACTGGCGCCCGCCGCCGGCGCGGAGACGGACGACGAACTGCTCGACGTCGCCCGCGCCAACGGCGTCACGGTGTTCCATCCGGTCGGCACGGCGAAGATGGGGCAGGACCCGATGGCGGTCGTCGACGCGCGGCTTCGCGTGCACGGCCTCGCCGGCCTCCGCGTCATCGACGCCTCGATCATGCCGACCCTGGTTTCCGGCAACACCAACGCGCCGGTCATCATGATCGCGGAGAAGGGCGCCGCGATGATCCTGGAGGACGCCGCCTAAGCTCGCGCCGTCACCAGTCCGCGTTCACGCCGCGCGTGTCGACGTGGACGAAGGTCTTGTACTTGCCGATGCCGCCGCTGAAGAGGCCACCGTCGCGGAGCTTCTTCGCGACCTTGTGCCAGTCAGCCGCCCCGCCATGGCCCGGAACCATGAAGTCGGCCGCGCGAAATTGGGTGTGCTGGCTCGCCTTCGCCGCGCCCTTCAGCGTCGCGTTGTATTCGGGGCTCCGGTAGACGCTGGTCAGCACGATCGGATGGCCGATCTCCGCCCGGATCCGGTCGAGCACGCGGGCGAGCGGGATGACGTTCGGCCAAAGCTCGCGCGGCGGGTCGGTGTTCAGGTGGTTCTTCTGGTGCGAACCGCCCTTCGCCAGGAACTCGTGCCACTGGAAGTGCTTCACGTCCGGCAGGTTGGTCTCGAAGAAGGTCTTGAAGTCGTGGTTGGTGGAGACGACGCCGTCGATGTTCGGCAGGTCCTTCGAAACGACCTCCGCCGCCTTGGCCTCGTCGGCCTCCAGCGCGTCGCCGTCGCCTTCCGTCCGGACCTCGACGGCGGGCGTCACGTCCGGCGCGTTCAGTTCGATCAGCGCCTTCAGGAAGGCGGCCGCGCCGCATTGCTTCGAGACCGCCGTCTGGCTGAACACGCCGTCGCCGACGAACTTGCCCTTCTGGTAGATCGAGGTGAACGACCAGAGATAGGGCGTGGGCACGCCGCGCGAGCGGTAGCCGAAGCCGTTATAGGCCTCCCACCGGTAGAGCGCGCGGGCGAGCGACCAGTCGGCGAGGCCGGCGAGGCCCTCGCCCTGGAGCGCGTCTTCCGCGCTCGCCTCCCACGCGAACGGCGGATTGCCCTGCTTCGGCCGGCCGGCCGGCACGCGGAAGGTGCGGTCGTTCAGGCTGTCGCCATTGTGCAGGTGGGTCTTGAAGTTGAAGGACGACTCCAGAAGATGCACGCCCGCGATGAACCACCAGGGGATGCCGAGCTTGCCGCCGACCGCCTGATAGCGGTCTTTCGCCTTGACTGCGCGTTCGGCGAAGCCCTTGGCGGCACTCTGGTTGCTCGTCGATTTCCACGCCTGGCCCGCGAAGAACTGGAGATATTCGTTCTCCAGGTCCGCGAACTTGCGGGAATTGACCGGCTTCGGTTCGGAAAGCGCCGTCAGGCCCGTCGGCGGCGGCGGCAGCACGGCGGTCGGCGCGCCGGGCGCCAGGTCCGCCTCGTCGTCGAAGACTTCGGCGAAGGCCTCGCTGCTCTCCCAGGTGGTGCGCATGCCCTCTTCGTCATGGACGGCGGCGTGCAGGCGGGCGATGTCGTCGACGATGCCGTCGAGGCTCGCCGCCTGGGCGCTCGAAAGCCCGGCGATCGCGTCCGCCAGGCGGGCCGAGACGTCGATGAACTTGGTCGTCGCCGCCCGGAAGTTGCCGAGCGCGGCCGCGAACGCCTGGTCCTTGATCTCGGCGTGCGCCTTGAACGCCGCCTGCCGCGCCTCGTCCGACAGCGACGTGTCGAACGACTTCATCAGCAGATCGTTGGCGATCCGCTGCAGGTCCTGCGGGTCGACGGCTGGCATGCGCGCCTCCTTCCCCGGTTATGTGTGGTTGCTAGGGCGCGATCGGCCGGACGGCGTCGCGGAGCGCACGGCCGGCCGAGCGGATTTCCAGCGCCTGGTCGAGCGCCGTGTTCAGCCGCGCCTCCGGACTCTGGGGCCGGCGGAGTTCGGCGATCAGCGCCTCGTGGCTTTCGTCCGTCGCGTTCAGCAGCACGACATACTGGCCGAGCGCCTTGTGGAAGGCCGGGATCTTCTGGAATGCGGCCACGCTCGCGGCCGACAGCGGCGCGCCCGGAACCGCCGTCGCGACATTGCCCTGGGCCGAGAGATAGAGGCTGTAGACCGCCGGCGTGTCGTCGATCAGCGCCTGGATGGCGTCCTGGGTCAGCGCCTCGTCCTTCAGGAGCGCCGTCCGCGCTTCGGCGTTGGCGCGGATCGTCTCGACCCGCGTCGCAAGCGCCGTGAACGCATTGATGACCGGGGCCGCGAGCAGGGGCGTCAACGCGCCGACGCCGGTGAAGCCCGCGAGCCCCGCCGCCTTGTCGAGCGCGCCCGCGAGCGAGGTGAGCCGCGCGCCGAGCGCATCGCCGGTCGCGCCCGAAGCCAGCGCGATCAGCGCCTCGTTATAGAGAGCGACGGCCTCGAAGGTGACGACGCGGGCTTCTATCGAGGGTTCCCGAGGCCGGTCCGGCTTCGGCAGCACGTCCGCCGGATCGAAGCAGGAAGGCGCCGGCGCCCCGGTCGTGCAGTCCCTGGCCGCGGCGGGCTCTTGCAGCGCCTTCGCCTCGGCGACCGCGTCGTCGAGCGCGCCATAGATCACGCGGCTCCCGTCCCGCGCCGCATCGAACGCGGTGACATATGTCCGAAGCTGTTCCCGGGGCGTTTCGGCGCACGCCGTCAGCAGCCCCGCCCCCAAGACCGCCGCAAAAATC
>DAINCG010000109.1:6387-10422 GCA_036732525.1 Pseudomonadota bacterium
ACACCCTAACCATCCTGCCCGCCTCGATTTTCCAATCCACGCGGATCATGCGGCAGTTGCGGGGGGCGATCAATAGAGGGGCTTGATTGCGGTTTCGAATGGCAAACGCACTAACCATACTTCCCATGAGCCATGGCGAATTGTCAGGTGCCGCGGAGAGGTGGTCGGTAGGCGAAGTGCAACGCGTTGCACCATCCAATCCGATTGCAATTGATTGCACGAATTGACGACTTAATCAGTGAAAAATGCGGCAACAAAATTGACGTGCTTTTAAGGGGGGCGGGAGCCATAGTTTTAAGCGGATGCGATGGATCGCCCCGGAGAGGCTTCGATCAAATCCAATGTGATGCTCCCGGCCGGACTTGAACCGGCAACCAAGACCTTAGCACGGACCTGCTCTATCCATTGAGCTACGGGAGCTACACAGCAAGGCCGGGAAGCTGCAACTTCCCGGCCTTCATGTTTCAAGATCAGTTGAAAATATTGCGATTTTCAGACGGTGACATGGCGGTTGGATCAAAGCGCTTCTCGTAGTAGCGCTCTCCATGATATACGAGCGCCCCGTCGCCCTTGAGGCGGGAAAGTACCGATCCAACGGTATCTTTCGCTACGGTTGGCACCCGCGCCCTAACCTGCTCATCCACCTCGGCTGTAGTTGCCCCATTGGGGCCGGCCGCCTTCATAACATCTAGGACAACCGGCTTGACAGGTGCCGCTCGCGAGCGCTGCCGTTTCGGTTCTTCACCTGTCATCTTGCCACGCATTTTTAGCAGTACCGATTCTTCGATCTTTAGTCGCTCGATCTCCGCGCGAACGCGTGCGAGCTCCTCATCAATCATTTTCATTTGATCTCTCGCACTTGCCATCGGGCTTCTCCATCGGATGCGATGAAACTGGTGCCCGCGGCCGGATTCGAACCGGCACGCCCCGGAGAGGACTTCGGCCTGCAAAACCGCTGCGTCTACCATTCCGCCACGCGGGCACGCGGATGACATGCCTGCGCGGGCCCGTTCTGTCAAGGGTAGGCTTGTGTATCAATTAACTAATTTATTGTTTTTATGCAATTGACGACACGGCGCTTGGCGGCGCATCAACATGCGGCTCTCGATTTGACCCGTCTTTTGTATTTCCTCGCCCCGCCCCCTCCAGCAGCATCCCCTTCAGCCGCGCTGCGCTCGGGGAAAGCGTGGCGCTGCGGCGTTCGATCAGGGCGATGGTGCGGGTGAAATCGGGGCCGGCGAGGGGGCGGCTGGCGAGGCGGGCGCCGGGGCCGGTGCGGAGCGCCAGGGCCGGGGCGATGCCGATGGCCACGCCCGCCTCGATGAAGCCGATCATCGTGGAGAGATGCTGCACCTCGTAGCGCCAGGCGAGCGGGCGGCCGGCCTTCGCGAGATATTGCGTCAGAAGGCGGCTCGTGCCGGTGCGGGGGCCGAGCGTCACGAGCGGCTGGCCGTCGAGCTCCGCCCATTCCGCCGGGCCGCCCGCCGCGAGCGGATGGCCGGCCGGGCAGGCGAGGACGAAGCGGTCCGCCATGAAGGGCGTCTGCTTGAGGTCCGGGTCGGCGTCGAGCTCCGGCGTCTGCATGTCGAGCGCGAACTCCGCGTCGCCGCGGCGGACATATTCGGCGAGCGCCCGTTCCGCATCGTCGAGCACGCGGACGCCGACGCCCGGATGGGCGGCTGCGAAGCGGGCGAGCGCCGCCGGCAGGACGTATGTCGCGATCGAGATCAGGCTGGCGATGGCGATGCGGCCGGCGCGCGCCTCGACCAGGTCGCGGAGGTCGGCGACCGAACGGTCGAACTGCGCCAGCAACCGCGCCGCCGCCGGCAGGAAACTCTGCCCGATCGCCGTCGGCGCGACGCTCCGGGTCGTGCGGTCGACGAGCCGAGCGCCGATCGCGTCCTCCAGCCGCTGGATGCGCTGGGTGAGCGCCGAGGGCGTCACGTTCAGGTCGTGGGCGGCGGCCTTGAAGCTGCCGAGCTCCAGCACGCGGACGAAGGCGGCGACGTCGCGGAGGGCCAGATTGTGCAGCATAGAAATTCAGTATTCCTGGATAATTGTCCAATTCATTTAATTTTACTGCACTTGAGCGTCCGTGCACACTCCCGCCTCGAAACGACGCCCCGGCATGCGGCCAGCGGGCGCGGACGGAAAGGCGAGGGAACATGGCTTCTTACGGCAACGCGGCCCTGACGGCGGCGCTGGCCGCGCGCGAAACGGGCTCCAGCGTGCTGGTGCTGGAGAAGGCGCCGGAGCACGAGAAGGGCGGCAATTCCTACTTCACGGCGGGCGGCTTCCGCTTCTGCCATTCGGGCATCGAGGACGCGGCGACCGACGTCCTGACCGACCTTTCGCCCGCCGAGCGCGACCAGATCGTGCTGCCGGTGCACGACCGCAAGGTCTTCTACGACGCGCTGATGAAGGTGACCCGCCACCAGGCGAACGAGGACATGGCCTGGCGGCTGATCGACAATTCGCGGCCGACGATGGCCTGGCTCCGCTCCCACGGCATCCGCTTCATTCCGATGTTCGGCCGGCAATCCTTCCTGGTCGAGGGCAAGCAGCACTTCTACGGCGGCGTGAACATCGAGGCCGTCGGCGGCGGCGCCGGCTTGGTCGAGGCGGAAATCCAGCGCGCCCTGAAGCTCGGCTGCGAAATCCGCTATGGCGTGGCGGCGACCCGCCTGATCCAGGACCGCCAGCGCCGCATCACCGGCATCGAGGTGAACGGCCCCGACGGTTATGAGGAAATCGAGACCCGCGCCGTCATCCTGGCCTGCGGCGGCTTCGAATCGAACCCGGAAATGCGCGCCCGCTATCTGGGGCCGGGCTGGGACCTCGCCCGCGTGCGCGGCACCCGCCACAACATGGGCGACGGCATCAAGATGGCGATCGACATCGGCGCCCGGCCCTACGGCAACTGGTCCGGCTGCCATTCGGTCGGCTGGGACATCTCCGCGCCGGAATATGGCGACTACGAGGTGCTGGATAACTTCCAGAAGCACTCCTACCCCTGGGGCATCATGGTCAATGCCCTCGGCAAGCGCTTCGTCGACGAGGGCGAGGATCTGCGCAACCACACCTATGTGAAGTTCGGCCGCGCGATCATGAGCCAGCCGAACCGCATGGCCGTGCAGATCTTCGACCAGAAGACGATCCCGCTGCTCCGCGACGAATACCGCATCCGCCAGGTGACCAAGGTCTCCGCCGACACGATCGAGGGGCTTGCGAAGGAGCTTGAGATCGATCCGGCCGCCCTCAAGGCCACGATCGACGAGTTCAACGCCGCCTGCCGGCCGGGCAAGTTCAACCCGGCGATCCTGGACGGGGTCACGACCGAAGGCCTCAGCCCGAACAAGACCAACTGGGCGCTGCCGATCGACGAGCCGCCGTTCGAGGCCTACGTCACCACGACCGGCGTCACCTTCACCTTCGGCGGCCTGAAGATCGACGAGGGCGGGGCCGTGCTCGACAGCGCCGACCGCGCCATCCCGGGCCTCTTCGCCGCGGGCGAACTGGTCGGCGGCCTCTTCTACGAGAACTATCCGGGCGGCAGCGGCCTGATGGCCGGCGCCGTCTTCGGCAAGATCGCCGGCGAGAGCGCAACCGCCTACGCGATCGGCAACGCCTGACCGGGCTGCGGCGGCCTGGCTTCGGCGGGGCCGCCGTCGGTTCGGAACTGCTTCAGGATCGCCTCGGCGAGTGCTGCGGCCAGCGGGCCGGAGCGGCGGTCTTCGCGCTCCAGCAGCACCATCTGACGCTCGAGCTGCGGTCGGCCGAAGGGCAGGCAGGTGAGGTCGAGGCGAGCCCGGACGTCGTTCGGGAACGCCAGGATCGCGGCGCCGAGGCCGCTTTCGACCATGCGCAGGATCACGTCCGGGCTGTCGAACACCATCTCCTCGCGGATCGTGATGTCGAGCGCCTTCAGTTCGCTGACCACCGTCCGCGCCGCCCAGGCGGAACTGCCGAGCCGGATGAACGGCAATTGCGTCAGGAGGTCCCGGGGCGTCACGCCGTCATAGCCGGCGGGCGCAA
>DAINCG010000109.1:10432-12490 GCA_036732525.1 Pseudomonadota bacterium
CGGTCCCGATAGAGCGGCGTCCAGACAAGGTTCGGCGGACGGGGGCGCAGCGGCTCCGACGTCACCGCGACGTCGAGATCGCCGTTCGCGACCTGCCGCGCAAGGTCCGTCGACATGCCGCCCGAGACATGCACCCGCACGCGCGGATGCGCCCGGTGCAGCATGGCGACCGCGCCCGGCAGCACGCCGTGCAGCACGGTTTCCGTCGCGCCGAGCCGGAGGCGGCCGGCGAGCGAGCGCTCGTCGCTGAGCGCGGGGCCGATCCGGTCGTAGAGATCCAGGATCTCCGTCGCCTTCTCCAGCACGATGCGGCCGGCTTCGGTCAGCGCCGGGCGGCGGCGCGACCGGTCGAAGAGCGCGGCGCCGAACTCGACCTCCAGGCCCTTGATCTGCTGGCTGACCGCGGACTGGGTCAGGCCGACGACCTCGCCCGCGCGCGCGAAGGTGCCGTGGCGGGCGACCGCCGCCAGGGTGCGCAGGGCTCGGATCGACATGGCCGCGGCGTCCCTCGTCATTGCCTCGATAAAGTATAAGTTTTTTTCATGAATCATGCGATAATTAAGAATTTTTCCTTTACATTTTGGGCTGCTATGTCCGGAGCGTCATGGACGCCCGCCCGACCCTCGCCACAGCACGGCATGCCGGCCGGCCCGACCGATCGCCCAACCGCATGGCGCTCGTCGCGGCGATGGTCGGCGTCGCCGTCGTCACGCTCGACATCTCGCTGACCTCGACCGCGCTGCCGGCGATCGCGCGCGGCCTCGGCGTCGCGCCGGCGACGGCGGTCTGGCTCGTCAACATCTACTATCTGGCGGTCGTCGCGGCCCTGCTGCCCCTGGCGGCGCTTGGCGAGAGCTACTGGCAGCGGCGTATATTCCTGCTGGGCCTCGCGGCCTTCGCGGCGGGGTCGCTTGCGTCCGGCCTCGCGCCGTCGCTGCCGGCGCTGATGGCGGCTCGTGCGCTCGTCGGCATGGGCGCCGCGGCGGTTTCCGCGACGACGCCGGCGCTGATCCGCGCCCTCTATCCGCCAGAGCGGATGGGGCGGGGGCTCGGCCTCTATGCGCTCGTCGTCGGCGTCGCCTTCACCGCCGGGCCGCCTGCGGCGTCGGCCGTGCTCGCGGTCGCGGACTGGCCGTGGCTCTACTTCCAGAACGCGCTCTTGGCGCTGCTCGCCCTGGCGCTCGCGATCCGGGGCCTGCCGGAGACGGAGCGCTTCGTCCGCCGCTTCGACCTCGCCGCCTCTCTGCTCTGTTCGCTGGGTTTCGCCGCGTTGCTCTTCGCCGTCGCCGGGACGGCGCATCTGACGGCGCCCCCGCTGCTGGCCGCGCTCGCCCTCTTCGTCCTTAGCGCTGGTTTGCTGCTGAAGCGGGAGACGGGGCATCCGGCCCCGATCCTGGGAGCCGACCTCTTCCGCCGGCCGCTCTTCGCGCTCGCCTCGCTGACCGCGATCTTCGCCTTCAGCGTCCAGGGCCTCGTCTTCGTGGCGCTGCCGTTCCTGTTTCAGACGAAGCTGGGCTTCACCCAGGTCGAGGCGGGCCTTCTGATCATGCCCTGGCCGGCGACGCTGATCGTCATGACCATGATCGCCGCCCGCCTGGCGGAACGTGTTCCGCCCGGCCTGCTGGCGGGCCTCGGCCTGCTGTTGCTGGCGGCGGGCCTCGTCCTGCTGGCCCGCTTGCCGGCGGGGGCCGACGACGTGGCGATCGGCGGGCGGCTCGTCTTCTGCGGCGTCGGGTTCGGTCTCTTCCAGTCCCCCAACATGGCCGCGCTGATGCGGAGCGCGCCGCCGGCGCGCAGCGGCAGCGCCGGCGGCATCCTCGCGATGTCCCGCCTGTTCGGCCAGTCGCTGGGCGCCGCCGTCGTCGCCTACTGGCTCGCCGCCCGCCCGGCCGACGGCGTGGAGACCGCCATCTGGTCGGCGGCCGCCTTCGCCTGCATCGGCGCCGCCGTCAGCCTCGCCCGCCTGCTGCCGGCAGTCCGGCGCGGAGGCGGCGCCTGAGGCGGCATCCTGCCGCGCTCGCCAACCCTTGGGCCCGGGCTAGCTTCAAAGACGTACCG
>DAINCG010000110.1:0-12456 GCA_036732525.1 Pseudomonadota bacterium
TTCGGCAATCCCGAAAAGCCGGAGATCATGGGCCAGTTCGTCGGCTGCATTCAGGGCATGGGCGAGGCCTGCCGCGCGCTCGACGCGCCGGTCGTCTCCGGCAACGTCTCGCTCTACAACGAGACCAACGGTCAGGCGATTCTGCCGACCCCGACCATCGGCGCCGTCGGCGTGGTCAAGGACGTGGCGGCGGCGCCGTCGATCGCGCTGGCCCCTGGCCTCGACCTCGTGCTGATCGGCGAAACGACGGGCTGGCTCGGCGCCAGCCGCTATCTCGCAGAGATCGAGGGCCTCGCCGAAGGCGCGCCGCCGCCGGTCGACCTCGCGGTCGAGAAGCGGAACGGCGCGTTCGTCGCGGGCCTGATCGAGGACGGCACGGCGCGGGTCGTGCACGACCTTTCCGGCGGCGGACTGGCCGTCGGCCTCGCGAAGATGGCGATCGCCGGCAAGGCGGGCGCCGAGATTTCGGTTCCCAAGGGCGTCGCGCCCCTGCCTTGGCTCTTCGGCGAGGACCAGGCGCGTTACGTCGTCGCCGTTGCGGACGGCGCAAAACTTCTTGCAGCGGCCGCTGCGGCAGGCGTTCCGGCCGCCGCAATCGGCCGGACGGGCGGCGACGCGTTGACTGTGACCGGGCATCTCGCCATATCCTTGGCTGACATCACCGCCGCGTACGAAGGCTGGCTGCCGACGTATATGGCGGACGCCTGACCGACGCCCGAAAGGGGACCGACCGCCCATGGCGATGGACGCGCGCGAAATCGAAGACCTGATCAAGGCGGCGATGCCGGACGCGACCGTCGAAATCCGCGACCTTGCGGGCGACGGCGACCACTACGCCGCCCACGTGACCTCGGCCGCGTTCAAGGGCAAGAACCGGGTGCAGCAGCACCAGCTCGTCTATGCCGCCCTCAAGGGCCGCATGGGCGGCGAGTTGCATGCGCTCGCCTTGCAGACGGCCGTGCCCGACGACGCCTGATCCCTAGGGAGACGCATTCCATGTCCGACATCCATACCCGCATCCAAGCCGAGATCGACGAAACGCCGGTCGTGCTGTTCATGAAAGGCACCCCGGTGTTCCCGCAGTGCGGCTTTTCCGCGATGACCGTGCAGGTCCTCCAGCACCTCGGCGTGCCGTTCAAGGGCGTCAATGTCCTCGAGGACATGGAGATCCGCCAGGGCATCAAGGAATTCTCCAGCTGGCCGACGATCCCGCAGCTCTACGTCAAGGGCGAGTTCGTCGGCGGCTGCGACATCGTCCGCGAGATGTACGAATCGGGCGAACTGGAAGAGATGATGCAGGAAAAGGGCGTCACCGCCGGCCAGCCGGCCTGACGCCGACCAACCTGTATCGTGAGGGGGCGCGGTGAGCCTGTTTGACGCCATCGCGCTCCTGCTCGTCGCGACCGCGGCGGCCGGGTTCTTCAATCACCGCTACTTCCGCCTGCCGCACACCATTGGCGTGGCGCTGGCGGCGCTTGGCGGGTCGATCGCCGTCGTGGTGGTCGACCGCCTCTTCCCCGCCATCGGTCTCGCCGACGGCGTGGTCGGGTTCGTCAACGACCTCGAATTCGGGCCGACGCTGCTCGAAGGCATGTTGAGCTTCCTGCTGTTCGCGGGCGCCCTGCATGTCGACCTGGACCGGCTCGCCGCGCGCAAGTGGCCGATCGCGCTGCTCGCGACCTTCGGCGTCATGATCTCAACCTTCGTCGTCGGCACCCTCGCCTATTACGGCTTTCAGGCGATCGGCGCGCCGATCCCCTACATCTGGGCGCTGGCGTTCGGCGCCCTGATCTCGCCGACCGATCCGGTGGCCACGCTCGGCATCCTGAAAACCCTGAGCGTGCCGCCCACTGTCCAGGCGAAGATCGCCGGCGAAAGCCTGTTCAATGACGGCGTCGGCGTCGTCGTCTTCATCGTGATCGTCGGCATCGCGACCGGCGGCGCGGCGGAGGGGGCGGAGAGCACGGCGGCTTTCGCCGCGGAAATCTTCGCTCTGGAAGCGTTCGGCGGGGCGCTGCTGGGCTTCGCCGCCGGCTGGCTCGCCTATCTGGCGCTCCGCCGGGCCGACGATCATCTGGTCGAAATCCTGATCACGCTCGGCTTGGCGACGGGCGTCTATGCGCTCGCATCCGCCTTGCACCTCTCCGGCCCGATCGCCGTTGTGATCGCGGGCCTCCTGATCGGCAACCAGGGCGTCGACCGGGCGATGAGCGACCACACTCGCGAAAACCTGCTGCGCTTCTGGGAGCTCTCGGACGAGATCCTGAATTCGATCCTGTTCCTGCTGATCGGCATGGAAGCCGTCGTCATCGGCCTGAGCGGCGAACTGGCGCTCGCCGGCGTCGTCGCGATCGTCGCCATGCTGGTCGGGCGGACGGCGGCCGTCATGACGGTTTCGACCGTGCTGCACAGTACGGGCGACTTCACGAAAGGAGCGGCCCCCGTGCTGATCTGGGGCGGCCTCAAGGGCGGCATCTCGGTCGCCTTGGCGCTGTCGCTGCCCGACGTGGAAGCCAAGCCGCTGCTTTTGGGCGCCACATATATCGCCGTCATCTTCTCGATTGTGGTACAGGGCCTGACGCTGCAAAACGTCCTGAAGCGCAGCTTCGGCGGCGCGCCCGGCTCCGCCGGCCCGACCCACTGACACGCCAAGCCAGACGAGAGTTTAAAGCCGTGAACAATTCGGACCTGATGGTCAAGATTCTGAAAGACGCCGGCGTGACGCACGGCTTCGGCATTCCAAGCGGCAATGTGCTGCCGTTCATCGAAGCCATGCGCAAGGGCGGCCTGAACTTCGTGCTGACCGCGCATGAGGGCTCCGCCTCCTTCGCCGCCGACGTTATGGGCCGGGTGACCGGCAAGCCGGGCCTGTGCATCGCGACGCTCGGCCCCGGGGCCACCAACCTCGCGACCGGCGTCGGCTCCGCCTATCTCGACCGATCGCCGATGATCGCGATCACCTGCAATCTGAACACGCCGTTGCTCGGCCGCCGCATCCAGATGCTGATCGACCACCATGCGCTGTTCAAGCCGATCACCAAGGCGACGCTCGCCGCGCGTCACGACAATGTGGCGGAAGTGATCGAGGAGGCGATCAAGATCGCGCTCGCCGAGCCGCAAGGCCCGGTGCACATCGACCTGCCGGAGGACGTTTCGCTCGCCGAAGCCAAGGGCGCGCCGTCGGGGCCGATCACCGCCGACCCGCTCCCGATCAAGGCGGGCGACGACGAGATCGCCGCCGCCGCCGCGCTGCTCGCCGGGGCGAAGCGCCCGCTCGCCGTCATCGGCGCATCCGCCATGCGCATGCGTGATCCCGCACGGCTGAAGGCCTTCGTGGAGAAGCACGGCCTGCCGTTCGCGACGACGACGATGGCGAAGGGGCTGATCGACGACGACCATCCGCTCGCCATCGGCTGCATCGAGCGCGGCAAGCGACAGTTCCAGCGGAAGTTCATCCGGTCCTGCGACCTGATCGTCGGCGTCGGATACGACACGATCGAGGTCGAGTACGAGGCCTGGGCCGCCGACGTGCCGGTGCTTTCGGTCGACATCGAAGCGCCGGACGTGGACAAGTCCGTCAAGCTCGCGGGAACCGTCGTGGGCGATCTGGACGACGCCCTCGCCCGACTGACGCAGACGGACGCCCGCCCCGACACATGGGACCGCGCCGAAATCGCGGCCCATGCGAAGGCCTTCCAAAAGGCGCTTCGCCCCGACGCGCCGGGCTTCACGCCCCATGCGGCCATCGACGTCGTGCGCGCGGTCACGCCGAAGGACGGCATCCTTTCCTTCGACGTCGGCGCCCATACCCATCAGATCGCCAGCCAGTGGCCCGCCCATGCGCCGCGCGAGTTCCTGATCACCAATGGCTGGTCGTCGATGGGCTTCGGCCTGCCGGGCGCGATCGCCGCCAAGCTCGCGCACCCCGACCGTCCAGTCGTGTGCATCCTGGGCGACGGCTGCTTCCAGATGACCTGCGGCGAACTGGCGACGGCCCGCCGCGCCGGCCTCGCCATTCCCGTCGTCGTGCTGGACGACCGCTGGCTCAGCCTCATCCAGATCAAGCAGCACAAGCGCCAGTACGAGCAATACGGCTCGAACGTCGAGCCCGAACCCTACCGTGACCCGCCGAGCCACTATTTCAACGTCCCCTCCGTCGGCGTCCGCGACGCGGCCGGCCTGAAGGCGGCGCTGGAGAAGGCATTCAAGGCCGATGGCCCGACGGTGATCGAGGCCGTCGTCGACGCCGGACACTACTTCGAGACGGTCTTCGACTGATGGCCGGCTGGGTCGCCCTATGCGGCACGCCGGACCTGCCGATCGCATCCGGTCCCGCCATCGCGGCGCTGGACGGCGCGGCGGAGGCGAAGACGGTCGCGCTGCCCTACAAGAAGCTGGACGCGGGCGAAGAAGCGCACTGGGCGGCCGCGCTTGCCGGAGCGGCGGCGATCCTGCTGAGGTCGGGTTACGTGACGGCCTCGCTGCTCGACCGGCTGCCCGATCTGAAGACAGTGGCGGTGCACGGCGCCGGCGTCGATCCGGTCGACATCGACGCCTGCACGGCGCGCGGCGTCCAGGTGACGAACGCGCCGGGCGCCAACGCCAATGCCGTCGCGGAGCTGACCTTCGGGCTGATGCTGTCGCTGCTGCGCGGCATTCCGGGCGCGGCGCACAAGGCGAAGGCCGAGCGCGCCTGGGATTCCGCCCGGGTCATGGGCGGCGAACTGCGCGGCCGGACGCTGGGCCTGGTCGGCTTCGGCCAGATCGGCCGCAAGGTCGGCCGCATCGCCCAGGCGTTCGGCATGCAGGTGACCGCGAGCGACCCGGCCGTCCCGGACGCCGAGATGCAGGCGGCCGACGTCACGCCGACGACCTTCGAACAGTTGCTGACCGCGAGCGATGTGGTGTCGCTGCACGCGCCGGCGATCCCGGCGACACGGCACATGATCCGCGCGGAAACGCTGGCGCTGATGCGGCCGACGGCGCTCCTGGTGAATTGCGCCCGCGGCGCCCTCGTCGACGAGGCGGCGCTCGCCCAGGCGCTCGCCGCCGGCAGGCTCGGCGGCGCGGCGCTCGACGTGTTGGAAGGCGAGCCGCCGGATCCGGCGAGCCCGCTCTACGATGCGCCGAACCTGTTGATCACGCCGCACATGGCGGGCTCGACCGGCGAGTGCCTCGACGCCATCGCCGCCGCATGCGGCGCGGACATCCGCGCCGTGCTGCGCGGCGAGCCGCCGGTCTTCCCGGTCAACCGGATCGGCCGATAGGCAGCCCGGCTACGCGGCCCGGATCCGGGCCAGCAGTTCGCCCATTTCCCGGCTGAGCCGCTCGGCCTGCTGGCCGAGTTCGCCGGCAGCGGCATGCACTTCCTCTGCGGCGCCTCCGGTCTCGCCCGAGATCTCACGCACCTTGACCATGCGCGCATCCGCGTCGGCGGAACTCGCCGCCGCTTCGGATGCGCCCTCGGAAATGGCGGCGGTCGTCTCGCGCTGCTGGCCGACGGCGCCGGCGACGTTGCCGGACGAAACGTTGATCCGGTCGACCGTCTCCTTGAAGCCGGCGATCGCCTTGACCGCGTCGGCCGTCACCTGCTGGACCGTGGCGATCTGGCCGGCGATTTCCTGCGTCGCCTTGGCGGTCTCCGTCGCGAGGTTCTTCACCTCGGCCGCGACGACCGCGAAGCCCTTGCCCGCCTCGCCGGCGCGCTCCGCCTCGATCGTCGCGTTGAGCGCCAACAGATTGGTCTGGTTGGCGATATCGGAAATCAAGCCGACGATCTGGCCGATCTTATCCGCCGCGGCGCTCATCGCCTCGATCGTCTCGCCGGTTCGCTCCGCCTGCTCGACCGCGTTGACGGCGACGGCGCTCGAAGCGTCCACCTCGCCGGCGATCTCGCCGATCGACGCGCGCAGCGACTGGACGCCTTCGGCCATCGTCTCGATCTGCTGCGCCGCGGACGCCGAAGCGGCGGAGGCCGCGGAGACCTCCTCGTCGGCCGACTTGGCCAGCGAGACCATGGAGCGGGCCGACGCCAGCAGTTCTTCCGACGCGGCGGCGACCGCCCGGGTCACATCGCCGACGGCTTCCTCGAAAGCGTCGGCGAGGCGCAATTGCTCGGCGCGGCGCATTTCCGCCTCCTGGCTCGCCCGTTGCGCTTCGCGCGCCTGAAGCTCTTCTGTCTCCATACTCTTGCGGCGGAACGCCTCCGCCGCCTCGAGGATCGGCCGAAACTCGTCCCGGCGGGCCGAGGCGTCGATCTCCTGGGCATAGTCGCCGTCGCTCAAGCGCCCGAACAGATCCGCGACATAGCGCGCCGGACGCACGATCGACCGCGCGATGACCGCCGCCACGCCCATGCCAAGGAGGACGGCGAGTGCGACCGCGACCAGAGCGAGCGTTTGCGTCGAGCTTTCCGTCGCGTTGATTTCAGCTTCCGCCAACTCGACCGCAGCGCGCACCTGCTCGTCGAGCGCGACGCGCTGGCCGACGATGCCGGCCTCGATCGCCGAAAGCTCGGCCTGCTGGCGATGGATTTCGGCAAAGCCCTCGACCTCGGCGGCGACCGTCGCAAGCAACGGCGGCAGCGCCTCTGCGTAGGCCTTCTCATTGCTTTCGAGCACGGTCCGGCCAAGCGCCGCGATCTCACTCGCAAGTTTCTCGAACTCCGCGGCATGACCGTCGACGCCTTCGCGCAGGCTGTTCAGCAGCGCCAGATGCATCGCCGCCGCGTGGCCGGCCATTTCGCCGAGCAACCGCTCTTCGGTCAGCGCGGCATCAATGCCGCTCCGCGATTTCTGCGCGGCGCGCACCATGCCGGAAAGCCCTTTCGGCGAGGCGCTGTCGATCGCGTCGCCCAGACGGCTTTCGATTTTTTCGAGTAGAATCCGCATTTTGGCGCCGCGCGCCGCGGCTTCGCTCGCAAGCGCCTGCGTCGACGCGCGGAAGGCGGCGTTGGCCGCGTCATTCCGCGCGATCAACTGTTCGACCGCGAGCGCTTTGGCCGCAAAAGTTTCGAAGTCGGCCCGGTAGGCCGTCGTCGCCTCCCGCATCTTCGCAAGTTCGGACAAATGATCGGCAAGGGTCGGGTCCTGCTCGGCCCGATCGATGCTGGCGCCAAGCTCGTCGACGCTCGCCAGCACTTCCTGCTGGCCGGCCGGCGAATGCGATGCGCGGAACGCGACGAACTTGACGTTCGCCTCGCTCATCCGGTCGGCGATTTTTTCGAACGTCCGCGCCGCCCCGCCGACCGCAACGATGCGGTCGGCGCCCGACATGAGGACGGCGGCGACGCCGACCGTGATGGCGCAACTGAGGCCGAAACCGAGAGCCAGCTTGCCGAGAATCTTCATGAGCGATGTCGTCCTTCGTTCTCAACCGGCGGCCGGTCGGTTCGGCCGCCGGTTCGACAGGCCGTTACAGCAGGTTCTCGACGTTCAGGCCGACGGTGATCGCGCCGATGGCTTCGCCGGTGGCCGGGTCGACGATCGTGCCGCTGACCTGGCTCTGGAAGCTTTCGGTGCTTTCGTCGAACTCGACGTCATCGATGAAGATCGCCGACGGGCCGACCGCGTAGGTCTTCTGCCACTTGCTCTCGTCGCCCTGGTTGTAGTCCGACGTCACGTCCGACTGGCCGACGTTGAGGCCGCGGTTGTCCATGATGAAGACTTCGGTCACGGCGTCCGGATGGGCGGCCTTGATCTGCTTCAGAAAGGCCGACAACTCGTTGGTCATGACCTTGTCGATCAGGCTGCCGCCGCCGGCCTTGGCTTCGGCGCGCCAGGTCTGGTCCATAGACTCGATGTCGGAGTCGACCAGCCCGCCGTGTTCGCCATTCTGGCGCTTGATCGCTTCGACGACGACCGGGTCGGTCAGCTTCGGCTTGATGTTGGATTCGAAGAACGCGCTGATCTGCGCCGAGAACTCGTTGGCCTGAGCATTCGCCGCGACGATCGTCGACGCGAAGAATGCAGCGGCGGCAATAACTTTGCGCATGGCCTGATCCTTCCTGACTTGACATTTGTGGAGATTGCAGCTCCGGCATAGTGCCGGCGAAATGCAAACGACCTCTAAATTTCGAGGAAATCGGCGGGATTCAGCCGGCGACGGCGAGCAGGCCGGCCGCCGCCACGAGAACGAGCGCCGTACGCCGATAGAAAGCCGGCGAGGCCAGCCCGAACATGCGCCGACCAAGCAGGATCCCAGCCGCGTAAACGGGGATCAGCAGGACTGCGAGGCCCCATGCCGCCCAGCCGGCGACGCCGCCGGCCCACTCCGCCGCCGCGAGCACGAGGACCTGGCTCGCCACCACGACGGAGATGTAGATCGCAAGCGTCGCCCGCGTGCGGTCGGCCGCCTCGCCCCGTGCGAGGACGTAAAGGATGACCGGCGGGCCGATCAGGCTGGTGGCGCCGCCCAGCACGCCGGCGGTCGCGCCGATGCCCGACGCCGCCGCGAGGCCGCCGCCCCGCCAGCGCAGTCCGGCGACCAACGCGACGACGAACAGCAGGATGATCGCCCCGGCGATCCGGCGCAGCAGCTCCGGCTCGGCGGTTTGCAGGATGTAGGTGCCGAGCGGCAGCGTCAGCGCGGCGGCGGCCGCGGCGGCGAAGGCGCGGGCCCGATCGGCCTTGCCCCACACCCCCCGCAGCATGGCGGGCGCCGCCCCGGCGTCGATCACGGCGACCGAGACGACGGCCGCCGGCAAACCGAAAGCCAGCGACAGCGGCCCCATCATGATCAGGCCGGCGCCAAATCCCGCGAACCCCCGCACCATGCCGGCGAGCAGCACGACCGCGGCCGCGAGGCCGTGCTCGGGCGCCAAGTCCCCGGCTCGGCGTGAACCGGCCTAGCCGAGGCCCAGCTTCTCCGCGAGGCCGATGCGCTGCAGCTTGCCGGTGGCGCCCTTCGGAATCTCGTCGAGGATGACGACCTTGCGCGGCGCCTTGAAGTCCGCGAGCCGGCCTTGCACGAAAGAGCGGATGTCCGCCTCGTCGGCCGACTGGCCTTCCTTCAACACGACGGCCGCCGCCACCTCCTCGCCGAGCGACTTATGCGGCATGGCGAAGGTGACGCACTGCGCGACGGCCGGATGGTCCATGATCACCTCGTCGACCTCGAGCGGGCTGACCTTCTCGCCGCCGCGGTTGATGATCTCCTTCAGACGGCCGGTCAGACGGAGATAGCCCTCCTCGTCGAGCGCGCCCTGGTCGCCGGTCCGGAACCAGCCGTCGGTGAAGGCCGCCGCGTTGGCGTCGGGATTGTTCTCGTAGCCGCGCGTGACGTTCGGGCCGCGGATCACCACCTCGCCGATCTCGCCCTGCGGCAGCAAGTTTCCGGCATCGTCCATGATGGCGACTTCCGGGCCGGCGGCGATGCCGACCGACCCCGGCTTCCGCGCGGCCGGCGGCAGCGGATTGGACGCCATCTGGTGCGCCGCTTCCGTCATGCCGTAGCTCTCGATCACGGGGCAGCCGAACGTCTCCTCGAGCGCGGTCATGACCTGCGGCGGCAGACTGGAGGACGAAGACCGGATCAGCCGAAGCTTCAGCTTGTCGACGATGTCCTTGTTGCGTGGCGCGCGGGCGAGGATCGCCTGGTGCATGGTCGGAACGGCCGTGTACCAGGTCGGATCGACCTCCTCGAGCCAGGAAAACGCCTTGAGCGCATTGAAGCCCGGCGCGCACCAGACCGACGCCCCTGCGCCCAGCGACGACAGCACCGCCGCGATCAGCCCGTGAATGTGGAAGAGCGGCATGATGTTCAGGCAGCGATCGTCGGGCGACAGCTGCAACGTGCGCCCGATGTGCCGGGCGGACGCCGTGACGTTCTTGTGGCTGAGCGGCACGATCTTCGGCCGCGACGTGGTGCCGGAGGTATGCAGGACGAGCGCGGTGTCCGCCGGCGCGGCATAGCCGGTGACCGCCGGCGGGTCGCGCGCGCGCGCCGCTTCCGCCAGGAGACGGAACGATCCAACCGGCTGGCTCTCACTCGGCGCCAGGCGGATCACCGGCACCCCGAAGGCCTGGGCCGCTTCGATCGCGGGGCCGTCGTCCTCCTCCATCGCGACCAGGGCCTTCGCCTTCAGGTCCTCGAGATAGAAGTCGAACTCCTCTCGGCCGTAGGCCGGATTGAGCGGCGCCGTCGTCGCGGAGCAGGCGATCGAAACGAAGCTCGACGCCATTTCCGGCCCGTTGGGCAGGACGATTGCGACGCGGTCGTTCCGGCCGACGCCAAGGCTGACGAGATCGCGTTGGACGTCGCGGACCAGCTTCTTCAAGCGCCCGAACGTCATCGGCGCGCGGCCCTTCGATTCGCTTGGCGGGCAGCCGATCGCAATCGCGTCGTCGGCTTGCGCGTCGATCATTTCAAAGATGGTGTCGCTCATGGGCACGGTCTCCAGGACTGGAGCGGAAGTCTACAACAATGCGCGGATCGCGCGTCTCGGGGATTTCTCCGTGGCGGAAGCCACGGCGGCCGACAGGCGCTAGTTGTTCCAGGCAACGCGCGGCGCGATTCGGGAGCGCGCAATATTTCCCTTATAGTGCATGACCTTGCGCAGCATTTCGACCAGGATGTCCTGCGTCATGGGATGCGGCTTCAGACCGAGCTCAAGCAGGCCGGAGTGCTTCGGATTGTAGTAGTGCTCCTCCAGCTCCTTGCGCGGATTGGGCATAGGCTGGATCGAGACGTCGAGCCCGACGGCGGCGCCGGCTTCCTTCACGCGGTCGGCCAGCTGGTTCACGGAAAAGGTCTCCGTGAACTGGTTGAAGACGCGCAACTGCCCCTTGCCCGGCGGGTTCTTCGCTGCAAGCTCGACGCACTGCAGCGTATCCTTGAGGTTGAGATAGCCCCGCGTCTGCCCACCCTTGCCGTAAACCGTGAGCGGCACGCCGGCGACCGCCTGCACCAGGAAGCGGTTCACCACGGTGCCGAAGATATCGTCATAGTGGAAATTCGGCAGCAGCCGCTCGTCGAGGTCGGCTTCCTCCGTCGAAAGGCCATAGACCGGCCCCTGCATGAGGTCGGTCACTTCCATGTTGTAGGTGCGCACGTAGAACCAGATCAGGTCGGTGTCGAGCACCTTGGTCGTGTGGTAGAGCGAGCCGGCCTGGCGCGGGAAAAGGAAGCGGCCCGACCGGCCGTTGTGGGTGATGTCGATGTAGCCTTCTTCGATGTCGATCGGCGGCGTGCCGTACTCTCCCATCGTGCCGAGCTTGATGATGTGGCAGTCGGGCGCGTGATCCTTGACCGCCCAGATCGTGTTGAAGGTCGCGACCAGATTGTTGTCGAGCGTCCGGCGCGCCTCTTCGTAGCCGCGCATCGAATAGGGGGCCGAGGGCTGTTCCGCGTAGTGGATGCAGGCGTCCGGCTGAAAGTCCCGGAAAATCCGCTCCATGAAGCGGTAGTCGCAGCAATCGCCGATTTCGATACGGACCTTGTGGCCCGAAACCGCTTCGAACGCCGCCGCCCGGTCGAACAGGTTGGGCGCCTCGACGAGCGCTTCGGAGCTCGTCTCCCGGGCGACGTTGCGGCGCAGATAGTTGTCCACCGCCATCACGTCCCAGCCGCGGGCGGCGAAGCGCATCGCGGTCGGCCAGCCGAGATAACCGTCGCCGCCTAGAATGAGTATACGCATCGGGTGCTCCAGATCCTTGACGCGCCGGGGGATGCGGGCCGTCAGCCTAGCGGCCGTCGGCGGCGTCCGAATCCGTACCGAGAGCGACTTCCGCAACGGCCAGCATCGCGTCGCGTTCCTGCCGCCACACGTCAGCCCACTTGGCGTCGCTGTACGCCGCAAAGTACGGCGCGCCTTCCGTGTAGTGCAAGATCGCTTGCGCTTCGAGGGGGCCGTCGGAATATCCGACCAGATGGTTCCAGCGGTCCGGCAGCGCCCCGATCAAGCCGTCGTCGCCGAGCCAGCGGAAGCGGTGCAGGTCGAGGCCGCTGGCGCCTGCGACATAGGCGGGGCTGAGCGCCCGACACCGCGCGGCGTTCATCAGCATCACGCTCGACCAGTTCTTCTTTTCGTACTGCGTCTGCGCGGCGCCCAGGAACTTCCGCGTTCCCTCCGGCCGGTGATCGTGCTTGACGCACATCACGGCGTAGCGGTCGTCCCGGAGCGCCCAGAGTTCGGCGATATCGGCTAGGCAGACGCAGTCGCAGTCCATGAAGATCGCCCAGCCTTCGTAGCCCGCCAGCCAGGGCGTGAGAAAGCGCGAGAACGCGAACTCGGTCGATTGCAGCGGGTCGAGATCGCGCCGGAAGGTCCGGTTGAGATGGTCGAGCGCGATCGGCGTGACCGCGACCGGCGCAGACGCGCGCCTGATGATCGAGTGGTGCAGCACATGCAGGCCGACGGCTTCGCGGCGGTCATAGCCGATGAAGACCCGGATCACGTCACAGGTACCCGGCTTTCAGCAGGTCCTTCATGTGAATGACCGCGAGCAATCGCTCCCC
>DAINCG010000111.1:0-4403 GCA_036732525.1 Pseudomonadota bacterium
AAGACCTCGTAGCGCAGGCGCTGCGCCGCCGCGATTTCCGCGTCGCTCTGGGCGAGCCGCACCTCGAGCGCGCCGGCCACCATGCGCAGTTCGCCGATTCGAGTCGGCTGTACGCCGCGCCGCAACGCTCGCACGAACGGGAACGGCTTTCCGACCACCGCGAAGCGGCGCGGGCGCGGCGGCCGCACTTTGCCCCAAGGCCGCCGCCGGGAAAGCCGCGGCTTCGTTGCAATCGGCATTGCGTTCTCGTTCCTCAACCTGCCTGCTTTCGCACTCGCTGTGCATGTTCGCATGCGGCGTCAGCCGACGAAGGCGAATCTTTCGCACCAATTTGGCGACGCCCGGCGCTTCGGGCAAGCAGGAACTCGCGTGTCGAGGCCGCGACGAAAACGCCCGAACGCAGCGAAGCGTCGGGGCGATGTCGGTCATGAACGCTCGGCGGAGCGGTGATGTGCGATCAGCGACGGCGGCGCGCGCGCGTGCCGAGGCCGATTTTCTTCGCGAGCGTGCTGCGCTGCGCCGCATAATTCGGCGCGACCATCGGATAGTCGTGCGGCAGGCCCCACTTCTCCCGGTACTCTTCCGGCGACATGTCGTAGGCGGTCTTGAGATGGCGCTTAAGCATCTTCAGCTTCTTGCCGTCTTCGAGGCAGATCAGATAGTCGGGCGTGACCGACTTCTTGATCGGGACGGCGGGCTGCGGCTTTTCGACCTGCGGGGACGCCACGGCGTCAACTTGCGCGAGCGTGCTATACACCTGTCGAATGAGGTCCGGCAGATCATTTACCGAGACAGGGTTGTTCGCGACGTGCGCTGCAACAATTTCGGTCGTATGTTCCAACAACTCGCGCGTCATCTGATTTTCAGACTCGGCCATACCGTGATTTCTCCAGAATTCTTATGGAATGACTTTGTGTGCCGGTCTTATAGTCGGCCGGCCGTGCGCACGCAATAGCTTTTCCGACAAGTTCGAAAGGTATCTTGATGAACAGACCGAACGACGCCGACGTTAACTACTTGCTGGACATCACCGGGGATCGCTGCCCGATGACATTCGTCAAGACTCGGCTGATGTTGGACAAGATGCAGCCGGGGGAGACGCTGCAAGTGCGCCTTCGCGGCGATGAACCGCTAAAAAATGTTCCGCGATCCGCCCGTGAGCTGGGCCATGACGTCTCCGAGCCGAAAGAGGAGGATGACGGGATATTTCGTCTGATCATTCGAAAGACCTGACGGAGCCACCCGTCGACAGCGCCAAAACCCGCGCATCGACCCGTCGACCGTCGCGCACATAGTATCCCTTCCGCAGCCCGATCTGGCGAAAGCCCTGGCGCTCATAGAGCGTTTGGGCGGGCGCATTGTCGGCGGCGACTTCGAGGACGATCCGCTCGCGACCGGCGGATCGGGCGGTTTCGGCGGCCCAGGCGATCAGCGCTCGACCGACGCCCGCGCGCCGGACGTCCTGCGGGACGGCGATGTTGCCGACGTCGAAGTCGTCCCCCGCCGCGACCAGGACGATCGCGCCAAGCATGCGTTCTTCGCCGGAAATTGCGACGGCGCCGCGGCCGCCGGCGTCCAGGCTCCGGCCGATCGCGGTCGCCGACCACCCGACGCCCCCGCCGTCGATCGCCGCTGCGGCGAACAGTTCCGCGATGCCCGCGAGATCGTCGCCGGCGATCTCGCGCAACCGGAACTGCGGCTTGGGGCGAGGCGGCTCGGACATGGCTCCAGACTTGCAAAAATCCAGGCGCACGCGCATGTTGCCGCACATGCTGAAGCGCCTAATTCCGCCCTCGATCGCATTGCTGGCGCTTGCCGGAATGGGCGAAGCGCGCGCCGCGGACGACGCCGTCGCCGTGATGTACCACAGGTTTGGCGAGAGCGGGCTGCCGTCCACCAACACGACCGTCGCGCAGATCGACCAGCATATCGCGCACCTGAAGCGCGGCGGCTTCAACGTCTGGCCGCTAAAACGCATCGTCGACACGATCGCCGCCGGCGGCGAACTGCCGGACAGGACGATCGCGCTGACCATCGACGACGCCTACCGGTCGGTCGCGCGCGTCGGCCTGCCGAAGCTGAAGGCCGCCGGGTTCACGGCGACGCTGTTCGTCGCGACGGAGCCGGTCGACCAGGGTCTCGGCGGCTTCATGGACTGGAACGATATCCGCGAAGCGGTCGCGATGGGCTTCGACGTCGGCGCCCATACCCTGACTCATGCGCATCTTGTCGACCTGCCGCTGGACGAGGTGCGCCACGAGATCGCCGCGAGCAACGAACGGTTTCGGCAGGAGCTTGGCCAGACGCCGCCGCTGTTCGCCTATCCCTATGGCGAGGCGAGTCTTGAAGTCCGCCAGATCGTGC
The DNA here is from genome assembly GCA_036732525.1 of Pseudomonadota bacterium. Classification (GTDB taxonomy): domain Bacteria; phylum Pseudomonadota; class Alphaproteobacteria; order Bin95; family Bin95; genus VMCJ01. The sequence continues at coordinate 2,365 of DAINCG010000111.1, forward strand.
GGGAGGCCGGCTATATTGCGGCGTTCGGCCAGCATTCGGGCGTGCTGCACGCGAGCGAGGATATGTTCTACCTGCCGCGGTTCGCGCTCAATGAGAAATATGGCGCGATCGAGCGTTTCCGTACGCTGGCGTCTGCGAAGTCGATGCGCGCGCGCGACGTGACCCCCCGCGAGATGACTCTGTATGGCGCCGCGAATCCGCCGGCGCTCGGCTTCACGGTCGATCCGTCGATCGGTTCGCTCGCGGCGCTGGCCTGCTATGGCAGCGGCGCCGGGCGATTGACGCTGCAGGAACTCGGCGAGCGCCGGATCGAGGCGCGGCTGCCAAACCGCCTTGGCCCCGGCCGACACCGCATCAACTGCACCCTGCCGGCGGGCGGCGGCCGGTGGCGCTGGTTCGGCAGGCAGTTCTACGTGCCGAACTGATCCGATCCGGCCGATTCGTCCGCCGGTCTAATCGCGCACCGCGTCCATCAGGGGCGCCACGCTGTCCGCCTCCTCCAGGCCGCGGCAGAGTTCGATGATCCGGTCCGCGCGCGCTTCGCCGACATGCGGCGTCGCCACGGCGCGGAATTTGGCCTCCAGCTTCGTCCACTGCCGCGCGAGGTCGCGGTCCGGCGTCTCGACGTCATGCTTCTCCCGGATGACGATGCCGTTCGACTGGTGAACGATGACGTTCGCCTCGAACGCCCCGTGATCGCGCGAGCCCGAGACCTTGACCTTCTGACGGAGCGCCATCGGCGCTGCGTCCCGCATGCGCGCGTCCTCATAGAGCGAGAGCGCGCCGTTGGCCGCGCCGAGCAGGCCGAGCGCCACGTTGTGGCTCAGGCTGAACTTGCCTTCGAGGCCGGTGGTCGGCTCCGCGATGTCGCACATGCCGATGCAGTGCTGCGCGACCGAAACCTCAATCCGGTCGACGAGGTCCGGGTCGAACGCCGGATGTTTCGCCGCCTTCAGGGCCGCCTCGATCGGCGCGTGCGTGCCGTAGCAGGCCGCGTGATACTTGAAGAGCAGGTCCGGCGCGTGGAAGCTTTCGCCGAGGTTCTCAAGCGCCTTTTCGGGCTCGACGCCATTCGACTGGGTGGCGACGAAGCCCTGTGCGCAGTCGAGCACGTCTTCCTTGGAGGAGAAGCCCCGCTTCGCGAGCGACGCGGCGAGCAGACCGTTCTGGGCCGCCTTGCCGGCATGCAGCGGCTTGCACATCGTCCCGAACATCGACTTGAGACCGGCCGCTTGGGCGCCGGCGATGCCGAACGCGCGGGCCATGGCCGCGTCGTCGAGGCCGAGCAGGCGGCCCGCGGCGGCGGCCGCGGCAAAAGTGCCGATCGTGCCGGTCGAATGCCAGCCCCGGGCATAGTGGCCCGGCGCCATCATCGCGCCGATGCGGCCTTCGATCTCGACGCCCGCGACGAACGCCGTCAGCACGTCGCGGCCCGACCGGCCGTCGCGCTCCGCGAGCGCCAGCAGCGCCGGGTAGACCGGGACCGTCGGGTGCCCGCTCATCGCCGTCAGCACGTCGTCATAGTCGAGCGCGTGGGCGGCGGCGCCGTTGACCAGCGCGGCCTGCGCCGCCGAGGTCTTGAAGCCCTGGGCGACGACGCTCGACTGTGGCGCGCCGCCAGCTTCTTCCGCTTCGGCGGCCAGCATCTTCACCAGCGGCTCGTCGCGTCCCGCGATCGTGACGCCCAGCATATCCAGCAGCGCCTGGCGCGCGACCTCGCGCGCCGTCGCCGGCATGTCGTTGTGGTTCAAATTGGCGGCGAACGACGCGAGCGGCTGGGTGGTCTTGATATCGCCACCGCCGATATCGGGCGCGGTCGTCATTGGGGAGTTCCTCCGGTCGAGCGTCGGTTATCGCTAAGAAACTTGTGCGATTGCATGTTATGACCACTCAAATTCTCGGATATGCAGCGCGATTTGTCCACTGGCGACGACCTTTCGGATCGCGTTCTGGCGGAGACGACGATGGCCAATACCAGGACCAATGGCGCTGGCGGTTACGACTACGATCTCTTCGTGATCGGCTCGGGCCCGGCCGGG
>DAINCG010000111.1:4436-4768 GCA_036732525.1 Pseudomonadota bacterium
TTGGGCACGAGCGCGCTGACCGCCTATTTCGGCATGACGGCGGTCGGCGGCGTCTGCCTGCATCACGGCACGATCCCCAGCAAGACCTTTCGGGAAGCCGCGCTGCATCTCTCGGGATTCCGCGAACGCGGGGTCTATGGCGCGGCCTACAAGGTGAAGGCCGACATCACCATGTCGGACCTCCTGTTTCGCGCCGACTGGGTGATCCGCAACGAGGTCGACGTCATCCGCCATCAGTTGACCCGCAATCGGGTCGAGCTGTTCGAAGCCGACGCCTCGTTCCTCGGACCGCACGAAATCCGTCTCGACGGCGGCGACCGCAGGGGCGTGCG
>DAINCG010000111.1:4778-11338 GCA_036732525.1 Pseudomonadota bacterium
AGGTGACGGCGGAGAAGATCATCATCGCCTGCGGCACCCATGCGACGCGCGACCCGAAGATCCCCTTCGACGGCGCGACCATCTTCACCAGCGACGACATCCTGGGCCTCGACGACCTGCCGCGCAGCATCGCGGTGATCGGCGGCGGCGTGATCGGCTGCGAGTACGCGACGATATTCGCGGCGCTCGGCGTGCGCGTAACGCTGATCGACAAGCGGCCGCGGCTGCTGGAATTCGTCGATCACGAGGTCATCGACGAGTTGACCCACGCCATGCGGCGCAATCGGGTCGTGCTCCGTCTCGGGGAGGCGGTCAAATCCGTCACGCGGACCGGCGAAGCCTCGGCGGCGGTCGAGATCCGGCTTGAGAGCGGCAAGATCATCCGCGCCGACAAGGCGCTCTACTCGATCGGCCGGACCGGCGCCGTGGACAGCCTCAATCTTGCCGCCGCGGGCCTCTCGGCGGACGCACGCGGCCGGCTGACGGTCAACGCGACGTTCCAGACCGCCGAGCAGCCGCATATCCACGCGGTCGGCGACGTCGTCGGATTTCCGAGCCTCGCGTCCACGTCGATGGAGCAGGGCCGTCAGGAGGCCTGCGCCGCGCTCGGCATCGAGAGCCACTCGCAGGCCACCGGGCCGTTTCCCTACGGCATCTATACGATCCCGGAAATTTCCGTCTGCGGCGCCAGCGAGGAGGAACTTACGGCGGAAGGCGTCCCCTACGAGGTCGGCAAGGCGAGCTACCGCGAGATCGCGCGCGGCCAGATCATGGGGGACGGCGGCGGGCTGCTGAAGCTGATGTTCCATCTGGAAACGCGTGAGCTTCTCGGCGTCGCGATCATCGGCGAGGGGGCGAGCGAACTCGTCCACATCGGCCAGGCGGTGCTGGCCCACAAAGGGACGGTCGACTTCTTCGTCGACACGGTCTTCAACTACCCGACGCTCGCCGAGTGCTACAAGACGGCCGCCTTCGACGGCGTGAACCGGATGGGCGTCTAAAAAGGAAACGGCCCGAAGGCCATCCTGGCGTTCGGGCCGCTGTTCCGGCCGACCTTGCAGGCCGGCCGAAGCTTGTGTGGTCGATCAGGCGAAGACGAAGTCCGCCGCCGTCAGCTCGACGCCGGCAAGGCCGATCAAGGTGATGTCGTCGCCATTGCCCGACGGCACGAAGACCTTGAGATCGCCGCCGACGTCCTGGAAGGCGAGGTCCGCGAACTCGAGCGGCGCGCCATCGACCTCGACGCCGTTGAAGCGGATGCGGTCCAGGCCGTCCTCGAAATCGTAGATGCGGTCGTGGCCGGAATTCGGCGTGAAGACGAAAGCGTCGCGGCCTTCGCCGCCGATCAGCGTGTCGTCGCCCGCGCCGCCCAGCAGTCGGTCGTTGCCCTGGCCGCCGTCCAGCGTGTCGTTGCCCTGACCGCCGACCAGAATGTCGCCGCCCCAGCCGCCGTTTAGGTTGTCGTCGCCCGCGTCGCCGAACAGCTTGTCATTGCCGACGCCGCCGACCAGTTCGTCCTGGCCCTGGCCGCCGTGCAGCATGTCCGCGCCCGCGTCGCCGAACAGGTCGTCGTCGCCGTCTTCGCCGAACAGGTGGTCGTTGTCGTCGCCGCCGGAGACGACGTCCTGGCCCTGGCCGCCGTAGAGCCAGTCCGCGCCGGCATCGCCGTCGATCTCGTCGTCGCCGTCTTCGCCGAACAGCTGGTCGGCGCCGTCATTGCCGAACAGGTCGTCCTGGCCGTTGCCGCCGTAGAGCATGTCGGTCGCGGCGCCGCCGATGAGAATATCGTCCCCGTTGCCGCCATTGGCGTAGAGGCCAACGTCCGAATCCGACGCGTCGGCCATGTCCTGGCCGTTGCCGCCGTCGAAATTGACGCCGACCAGGCCGGAGGCGGTGGTCGCAGCGACATGGATGCTGTCGTCGCCGTTGCCGCCCGCGAAAATGAGCCGCTCGACGTTCTCGACGGTCGAGGCGAACGGCGTCCGGCCGTCGCCCATCACTTCGGCGCCGGTCGCGCCGTCGACGACGGAGACGCTGTCGCCGCGATTGCGCGCGAGGTTCCAGCGCGCCGTGTCGAAGCCTTCGCCGCCGTTGATGGCGTCATCGCCGTCGCCGACGTTCGCGACGACCATGTCGTCGCCGGCGCCGCCGTCGATCGTGTCGTCGCCCTTGCGGCCGGCGATCCGGTCGTCGCCGTCGAGGCCGTTGATCACGTCGTCGACGTTCGTCCCGTTCAGAACTTCGCCGAGCGCCGTGCCGTCGATCATCGCCATTAAAACTGTCCCTTCAGGATGAGCTCCGTGCCGGAGCCGAAAACTCGGACAGCGAAAACGGCGTAATCCGTCCCGTTGGCGGCTTACGTCGTTCGCGCTTTGATTAAAATATTGGGCCTAAAGATTAAGACTCGGTTTACGCTGGTTGCGGCGCCGAGGGATTGTTGCGACGTTTGCGGCCGCGCTTGGAAACGGAACCCGGAGTGGTCAGCAAATGCGTTATCGGCTGGACGACAAGGCGGTCGACGCCCATCCCGAAAGCTGGATTGCGGAGACGGCCGTCGTCATCGGCAATGTGCGCGTCGAAAAGGACGCGAGCGTCTGGTGGGGGGCCGTGATCCGCGGCGACAACGACCTCATCACTATCGGCGAGGGCAGCAACATCCAGGACGGCTCGGTGCTGCATACCGATCCCGGCTTCCCGCTGACGCTCGAAAAGAACGTGACCATCGGGCACATGGTGATGCTGCACGGCTGCACGATCGGCGAAGGCTCGCTGGTCGGCATCGGCGCGGTCGTGCTGAACGGCGCCAAGATCGGAAAGGGCTGTCTGATCGGCGCGAAGGCGCTGATCACCGAAGGCAAGGAGATCCCGGACTACTCGCTGGTCATGGGCGCGCCCGGCAAAGTCGTCCGCACGTTCACGCCGGAGGAGGCGGAGCGGATGATGCGCAACGCCGATTCCTACCAGAAGAACTGGAAGCGCTTCCGCGACGGCCTGAAGCCGATGGACTGAGCGCGGCGCGCGGTCAGCCGTCGCCGGCGGCCGCGCGCTCCGCCTCCGAGCGGATTTTATCGGCCTCCTCGTCGCCGAGTTCCGCCACCATCGGCTTGATCGTGGCTTCCGCCCGCCCGACGCCATCGAACTTGGCGCGGTAAGCCCAGAACAGCGCCTGCTTCGGGTCCCGCTCAACGCCTTCGCCCAACTGGTAGCGAACGGCGAGGGCGGCCATCGCCTTGCCATAGCCGGCTTCCGCGGCGCGCCTGAAAAGCTCGACAGCGATCTCGGGGTCCGATTCGACGCCGAGGCCGTCCCGCGTCATCTTCGCGATGTTGTAGAGCGCTTCCGGCATGCCGGCTTCCGCCGCCATGCCCATCCATTGATATGCCGCTTCGAAGTCCTTCGGCGTGCCGAGGCCGTCGAGGTACATCTTGCCGAGGGTGTATTGCGACGGGACGGAGCCGTTCTCGGACGCGCGCACCAGCCAGTGCAGGGCTTCGACGAAATCCTGCTTGCCGGCGTCGCCGGCGATCAGGGTCAGCGCCAGATTGTGCTGGGCGGAAACGTCGCCCGCATCCGCCGCTTCGCGCCAATATTTCAGCGCCGTTTCCGGATCTGCCGGGACGCCCTTGCCCTCGAGGTAGAGCGTGCCGAGGTTGAAGGCTGCGTCGGCGTCGCCCGCTTCGGCCAGAGGCTTCCAGATGCGGGCCGCCTCCTCGAAGCGCGCCGCTTCATAGGCGGCTTGCCCTTCCTCGAAAGTCTCGTCGGCGACTGCGGTTCCCGAGGCGGCGAGCAAAATGGCGGCTGCTGCGAGTCCCAGCCTCACGACTGCGTTCCCAGCCGGCCGCCGCGGGCTTCCAGCACCGCGATCAGGCCATTGATGCCCTGTTGGCGAATGACGGACGCGAACTCCGCCCGCTGCGTGACCGACATGCTTACCCCCTCGATCGCGACATCGATGACTTTAGGCCCATCTCCGCCGAGGCGCACCCGCCATTCGGCAAGGATCGGCGGCGCGCCGCCGCGCACGATCTCCGAAGCGACCAGCGCTTCGCCCTCGGCGACCTCGCGCTCGCCGGTGACGGAGAAGGTCTCGCCGGAATAGCCGCCGAGCCGGCGCGAATAGGTCGCGAGCACATAGTCGGTGAACGCCTGAACGTAGTCGTATTTCTGCTCGGCCGACGCCTGGCTCCAGTATCGGCCCATCGCGAATTGCGCGATGCCCTGCATGTCGAAGCTCTCGGCCAGGATCGCGCGGAAGCGCGCTTCGCGCGCGGCGAGATCGCCTTCCGTCTGTGTCAGGGTCTCGACGGCCTCGGCGCCCAGGCGCTTGATGAAGTCGGACGCCGGGCCGGCGTGCGCAGCCGCGGGCGCGGCCACGATCAGCAGGCAGAAGAGAAGGCGGGCGAACGCCTGTTTCAGCATGGGAATCATCCGTTCTTGACGGGGCGGCCGGGAATGCGGCCAAGGATGGAGGAGGCGAAGCCGCCGTCGACGACGATGTTCTGCCCGGTCAGATACCGGGCGTCGTCCGACAGCAGGAAGGCCGCGACGTCGGCGATGTCCTCCGGCGTGCCGACGCGGCCGAGCGGAACGGTCTCGTTCCGCGCCTTGGCCAGTTCGGGGTCGGCGTAGACGTTGGCGGTGAAGGGCGTGCGGATCATGCCGGGCGCGATCGAGTTGCAGCGAATCCCGTCCGCCGCCCACTCCTGCGCCATCAGCGCCGTCACGTTGATGCAGGCCGCCTTGCTCGGGCTGTAGGCGCCCATCAGCGGGTGCGGGCCGGTCCCCGACATGGACGCGATCGCGACATAGGCGCCCTTCGCCGCCTTCAGGTAAGGGTATGCGGCCTTGCCGAGCAGCCAGCCGGCCCGGACGTTGACGTTCATCAGGAGATCCCAGTCCGCCACGTCGAGCGCGTTGAGCGGCCCCGGCGCCGCCGCGCCGGCGTTTGAGATCACCGCCGTCAGCCCGCCGAATGCGTCGACCGTCTCGGCGACGAGCCGGGCCGGCGTCTCCGGGTCGGTCAGGTCGCCGAAGACGGTCAGGACCTCCGCGCCCATGCCTTCCAGTTCAGACTTGAGCGCATCGATCGCCTGGGTCCGGCGGACCTCCGCCGTCGCGATCTGGATCTTGCGGCCGTCCTGCCGGGCGTCCGCTGCGAGCCGGCGGCAACAGGCGCCGCCGATGCCGGGGCTCGCGCCCGTGACGAGAACCTGCATCGGCCCCTCCCTATTCGGCCGCTGCCGGGCGCCACGCCGGCGTGCGCTTTTCGACGAAGGACGCGAGCCCCTCCGTCGCTTCCTCGGTCAGACGCTTCGCCGCATGCGGCTTGGCGAGTTCGGCGGCGCGGGCGTCGTCGATGATCAGGCCCGCGCATTCCAGGATGCTCGCCTTGCTCTCGGCAAGCGCGTCCGGCGGGCAGTCGAGGAGCTGATCGATCAGCGGCGCCGCCGCCGCGTCGAGGCCGCCGGTGGGGCAGACCTCGTCGACCAGGCCGATTTCCTTCGCCTTCTTCGCGTCGAACCGTTCGCAGGTCAGCGAGTAGCGGCGGGTGTTGGCGACGCCCAGCCGGGCGATCAGCTGCGGATAGATCGGCGCGGCCATCAGTCCCCACTTCGCTTCGGTGATTGCGAAGAAGGCGTCCTCCGACGCGATGACGATGTCGCAGCTCGATGCGACGCCGACGCCGCCGCCGAAGCAGCCGCCGTGGATCAGCGCGATCGTCGGCTTCGGGAATTCGTTCAGGCCGCGCACCGCGTCCGTCGTCGCCTGGGAAACGGCCAGATTCTCCTCCCAGGACTTCTGCTTGAGCGACAGGATCCACTTCAGGTCCGCGCCGGCCTGGAAGTGGCGGCCATTGCCGCGCAGGACGACGACGCGGGCTTTGGGATCGGCGGCGACCTTGCCGAAGGCGGCGATCAGCCCCTGGATCATGTCGCCATTATAGGCGTTGTTCACGTCGGCCCGGTTGATGGTGACCGTCGCGACCCCGCGGGCGTCGACCTCGGTCAGCACGAGTTCCGATGACACGTTTTTGGCGCTCCTCTCTCTCGGACGGGCATTCTAACTATCGGCCCCTCAATGGGATATGCTTTGACCTTGGTCAAAGGGGCAAGGGGATCAATGGGGCAAGGGGCGGCGATGACCGATGCGCGCGAACGCATCGTTGGACTGGCGGGCGAACTCGGGGCGGCCGCGGTCGCCCGGCATCCCGAGCTCTGGCGCGCGGACGCGCTGCCGCCGGACCTCTGGCGTGACTGGGCCGACGCAGGCCTGCTCGGCCTCTCGGCGCCCGCCGAATTCGGCGGCGCTGGCTTTGGCGTCGATGACGTGGCGACAGCGGCGCGCGCCTTCCTGAAGACATCGGGCGTGCAGGGCCTTGCGACAATCTGGCAGTCCCACAACCTGATGGCCGACTGGGTGTTCAACCACTTTGCTGACGCGGCGCAGCGGGCGGAGTGGCTGCCGCGCATCGCGACCGGCGCCGCGACAGTCGCCTTTGCCGTTTCCGAGCCGGGCGCCGGCGCCCATCCGAAGAAGCTGCAGACCCGCGCCCGACAGAC
>DAINCG010000111.1:11427-12455 GCA_036732525.1 Pseudomonadota bacterium
ATCGTCGACGAGACGCCGGCCGGCCGCCGGCGCTTCGGGGCGTTCCTCGTGCCGGCCGACGCCCCGGGCCTGACGGTCCAGCCGAGCGAGCATGTCGACTACCTGAAGCCGAGCGGCCATGCCTCTCTCGACCTCGTCGGGGTCAAGGTTCCCGCCTCCGCGCGCCTGACGGAGGCGGAAGACGTCTATCCGATCATGGTCGGTCCGCTCCGCGACCACGAGGACGCGGCCGGCGTGATCGCGCGCATCGGAGCCTATGAGCACTTGGCGTCGGCCTTCGCGCGGATCGAGGGCATGGAAGCGGCGGCCGGCGGCATCGCAGCCCGGATCCGCGCGGCGGATCTGGCGCTCGCTCACGATGGGTCGGCGGAAGGCCTGCTTGCGGCGCGCGCGGTCATCGGCGACGCGGCGGCGGAAGCGACCCGCGCGGCGGCGGCGGCGGGCGCCGCCCTCTCGCCGGCGACGGCTGCGCTCGTGCGCGATCTCGACAAGCTCGGCGGCGTCGCCCGTTACGCCGTCGAGGCCCGGTTCCGGGCCTTTGGCCGCAGCCTCGCTGCTTGCGCCGACGCCCCGCAATCGGTAGCTGAGTAGCAATATTGCGCGCGGAATGCGGACGGATGGAATGAGCGGCGATCAGGATATGCGCCTCGCAGAAGGGTTCGCGCCTGCGGACTACGATGCGTGGCGGCGCGAAGTCGAAAAGGCCTTGAAAGGCGCCGACTTCGAAAAGGCGCTCACCACGCCGACCTATGACGGCTTCCGCCTGCAACCGCTCTACACCGCCGCCGACGCGGCCGACGGACCGGTCCGGCCGACGACCGGCCGCGGCGCGCGGGCCGGCGCCTGGGACGTGCGCCAGGCCGTGACCGGCCCGACGGCGGCCGACGTGCGGGACCAGATCGCCGAAGAGCTTTCGGAAGGCGCCAGTTCTATCCTGCTGCGTCTCGACGCCGCGCTGCGCATGGCCGCGCCGGCGACCGGGAACACGGATTTGATCGGCGTTGGCGGCGCGGCGCTCCATTCGGCGG
>DAINCG010000112.1:0-9973 GCA_036732525.1 Pseudomonadota bacterium
CCTTCAACGAGGCGACGCCCGACTGGCTGTCCTTCTTTATGTTCACCTACTTCACCGACCGCGACGGCAAGATGCAGCTGGAGAGCCTGGCGCAGTCGGGCTTCGATCCCCTCTCCCGCACCTGCCGCTTCATGCTGACGGAAGAGGCGCACCACATGTTCGTCGGCGAGACGGGCGTCGGCCGCGTCATTCAGCGGACCGTCGACGCCATGAACGAGGCCGGGATCAACGATCCGACCGAGATCGGCCGCGTCCGCGACCTCGGCGTCATCGACCTGCCGACGCTGCAGAAGAAGGCGAACCTGCACTACAGCCTGTCGCTCGACCTGTTCGGCTCGGAGGTCTCGACCAATGCGGCGAACGCCTTCAACGCCGGGATCAAGGGCCGCTTCGGCGAGGCGAAGCTGGAGGACGACCACCAGCTGCACGGCCAGACCTACCGCGTGCGCCGCTTCCGCGACGACGCCATCCTGGAAGAAGACGTGCCGGCCCTCTCCGCGATCAACCTGCGGCTCCGCGACGACTACGTGAAAGACGCGTCGGGCGGCGTCCGGCGCTGGAACCAGATCATCAAGAAGGCGGGCATCGACTTCGAACTCTCGCTGCCGCACGAGGGCTTCAACCGGAAGATCGGCGAGTTCGCCGGCGCCGCGATCACGCCCGCGGGCGAGGTCGTTTCCCGCGCCGAATGGAACGCGCGCCAGGGCGAATGGCTGCCGAATTCGGATGACGCCGCCTACATCCAGTCGCTGATGCAGCCGGTGACCGAGCCCGGCCAATACGCCGGCTGGATTTCGGCGCCGCGCGTCGGCGTCGACAACCAGCCGGGCGACTTCGAATACGTGAAGCTGCACATGGCCTGATCACATGGCCGAGCTTCTGAAGCAGCACCTGATCGACCCGGAAATCTGCATCCGGTGCTACACCTGCGAGGAGATGTGCCCGATCGACGCGATCACCCATAACGACGACAACGTCGTGGTGGACGCGTCGATCTGCGACTACTGCATGGCCTGCATCGGCCCCTGCCCGACCGGCTCGATCGACAACTGGCGCGTCGTCAAGACGCCCTATTCGCTCGACGAACAGTTCGAGTGGATGGAACTGCCGGAACAGGAGACGTTCGACGACGCGGGCGGCGCCGACGGCGCGGTCGAGGCGCTCGATCCGGCGATGGCCGAACTCCTCGCCGAAGCCCATGCGGGCGCCGGCGGGCGGACCCGGGCGCCAGCGTCGGCCGCCAAGCCGACCGTCAATCTCTTCAACCTCGGCAATCCGGTCGAGGCGACGGTGCAGGGCAACTACCGACTGACCGAGGCGGGCGCCGATTCCGACGTGCGCCATGTCGTGCTCAACTTCGGTTCGCATGCCTTCCCGGTTCTGGAGGGCCAGAGCATCGGCATCCTGCCGCCGGGGATGGACGCCGACGGCAAGCCCTACCTCCCCCGCCTCTACTCCGTTTCCAGCCCACGCGACGGCGAGCGGCCGAACGTCAACAATCTGGCGCTCACCGTGAAGCGGGAGGAGCACGGCGTCTGCTCCCGCTACATCGCGGACCTGAAGAAGGGCGACAAGGTCCGGGTGACCGGCCCCTTCGGCGCGACCTTCCTGATGCCGAACGATCCGGCGGCGAAACTCGTCATGGTCTGCACCGGCACGGGCTCCGCGCCTTTCCGCGCCTTCACCATGCGCCGGCAGCGGACGGCGCCGGATGCGTTGGGCGGCCTCACGCTCTTCTTCGGCGCGCGCACGCCGGAATCGCTGCCCTATTTCGGACCGCTGAAGAAGGTTCCGGACGCCTTCCTCCAGAAGCGCTTCGCCTTCAGCCGCGTCGCCGACGCGCCCAAGACCTATGTCCAGGACCGCATTCGCGAGGCGAAAGAGGAACTCGCGCCGCTGCTGACCGATCCCAAGGCGCACATCTATGTCTGCGGCCTGAAGGCGATGGAGGCTGGCGTCGAGCAGGCCTTCGAGGACGTCGCCCGCGCGGCCGGCCTCGACTGGACCGCCGTCCGCGACGCGATGCGCGAGGACGGCGCTACCACGTCGAAACCTACTAGGCCGGCATGACCGCCCTGCTCGAAGACCGGACGGACGCGGAAATCCGCCGCCTGCTCGCCGCCGTCGGCGGGCGGGTGCGCGCGGCCCGGCTGGCGGCCGGCCTGTCGCGGCGCGCATTGTCGGAGCGGTCGGGCGTCTCCGAGCGCTACCTCGTCCAACTCGAAGGCGGCGAAGGCAACGCCTCGATCGCCGTCCTACTGCGGCTGGCGCTGGCGCTCGACCGGCGCATCGAGTGGTTCTTCGGCGAGGACGAAAAGCCAGCGGCGACGCAGCGGCGGATCGCGTTCATCGGCCTCCGCGGCGCCGGCAAGTCGACGCTCGGCCGGCTGACGGCGGAACGGCTCGGCCTGCCCTTCCGCGAACTCAACGACGAGATCGAGGCGATGAGCGGCATGGCCGTCAACGAGATCATCGCCCTCTATGGCCAGGAGGGCTATCGCCGGCTGGAGCGGCGCGCCCTGGAGCAGACCGTTCAGAAATACGACGACCTCGTCCTCGCCGTCGCCGGCGGCATCGTCGCGAACCCGCAGACGTTCGACCTGCTGCTCGCGAACTACCGCACCGTCTGGCTGCAGGCGGCGCCGGAGGAGCACATGGCCCGCGTCCGCGCCCAGGGCGACGAACGGCCCATGGCCGGCAATCCGGACGCCATGAACCAGTTGCGCGACATCCTGACCGAGCGGGAGGCCGAGTACGCCCGCGCGGATTTGAGCGTCGACACGTCCGGCCGTGCGCTCGACGACAGCGTCTCCGATGTTCTGAAGGCGCTTGCGAACTAGTCGCAAGCGTCTTGCCTGATCGGGCGTCAGCGGACAAAGTCGGTCGTCCGCGCCGCACCGGCGCGATGGAGCGGCGCCCATGCATCTCGAACCCAGGCTCTGGCGTTTCACGGCGGGCGTGCGCGGCCGGATCGCGGCGGCGACGGCGATCGGCGTACTGGCGGCTGCGGTCGGCGTCGGACGGCTGGCGCTGCTCGGCTGGCTGATCGCGCAAGTCTTCGCGGGCGCGCCCCCGGCGGACCTGGCGCTGCCGATCCTCGGCGTCGCGGCGACCATGGTGCTGCGCGGCCTTCTGGAGCACTGGCGCACGATGGTCGCGCACGAGACCGCCGCCCAGGTCCAGAAGCGCCTTCGCCGGGCGCTCTTCGACAAGATCGCGAGCCTCGGCCCCGCCTATGTCGGCCGCGAGCGGTCGGGCGCGATCACGCTGACCCTGATCGACGGCGTCGAGCAGCTCGAAACCTATTTCGGCCAATATCTGCCGCAGCTTCTCGTCTCGATCCTGACGCCGATCCTGATCTTCGCCTTCGTCGCCTGGCTCGACCTGCCGGTGGCGCTGGTTCTGACCGGCTTCGCGCTCGCCGCCCTCTTCCTGCCTTCCCTCTGGCATCGCTTCGACGTCAACCACGCCCAGGGCCGGCAGCGCGCTTATGCCGCCTTCGCCTCGGAATTCCTGGACTCGATCCAGGGCCTCGCGACGCTGAAGGCGTTCGGGCAGAGCCGGAGCCGCGCCGACATGCTCGCCTTCAAGGCGCGCGACCTCTTCCAGCGCACCATGTGGGTGCTCGCGACCAACGTGCTGACCCGCGGCATCACCGACTGCTGCATCGCCATCGGCGCGGCGGCGGCGCTGACCCTGGGCGCCTGGCGCGTCCAGGCGGGCGAGATGGAGCTCGCGAGCTTGCTGATCATCCTGATGATGGGCGTCGAAATCTTCCGGCCGATGCGCGACCTCCGCAGCGTGCTGCACCAGGGCATGGTCGGCATGTCGGCCGCCCAGGGCATCTACCGGATCTTCGACGCCGCACCGGACGTGCACGACGCGCCAGCCGCGGGCGACGCCGACCATCTCGCTCCTTCCGTCGCCTTCGAGAACGTCGTCTTCCGCTATCCGGGGGCGCGGCGGGATGCGCACCGGGGCGTCAGTTTCGACGTCCGCCCTGGCGAGCGGGTCGGTTTGGTGGGCCCGAGCGGGTCCGGCAAGTCCTCCGTCGTCCGGCTGCTGCTGCGCTTCTTCGACCCCGACAGCGGCGTTGTCCGGATCGGCGGGCGCGACCTCCGGACGCTCAGCTTCCGAGAAATCCGCCGTAATATCGCCGTCGTCAGCCAGGACGCCTTCCTGTTCCACGGCACGGTCGCCGACAACATCAGGATCGGCCGGCCCGACGCGCCGATGGCGGACATCGTGGCTGCGGCGAGAGCCGCCAATATCCATGACTTCGTCGAGACGCTCGGCGACGGCTACGACACCGTCGTCGGCGAGAAGGGCGTCAAGCTTTCGGGCGGCCAGCGCCAGCGGGTCGCCATCGCCCGCGCGCTGCTCCGCGACGCGCCGATCCTCGTTCTGGACGAAGCCCTTTCCGCCGTCGATGCGGAGAACGAGGCGACGATCCAGGCCGCGCTCGACCGGCTGATGCAGGGCCGGACGACCCTCGTCCTGGCGCACCGCCTTTCCAGCGTGATCGACTGCGACCGCATCGTCGTGATGGACGAAGGCCGCGTCGTCGAGACCGGCCGCCATGCGCAGCTCATGGCCGCCGGCGGCGCCTATGCCGATCTGATGCGGGAACAGGCCCAGGAATCCGCCGAAGCGATGGACCTCGTCGCGACGCCGGAGCGCCAGCCGGCGGAAACGGCCGCCGCGACGCCCGGCGGCGCCAAGCTCGCGCCGACGGAAGGCGTCATCAAGGCGGAGGGGCTCAACTGGGCGCAGGCGATCGCGGCGCTGATGCGCGTGATCCTGCCGTGGAAGGGCCGGCTCGGCCTGACGTTCTTCTTCGGCGTGACGCGGGTGCTCGCCTTCATCGGCGTCGGCGTCGCGAGCGCGCTCATCGTCTATGCGCTGAAGACGGGCGGCGATCCGGGCCCGTACATGGTCTGGCTCTGGGCGCTGGCGCCGCTGGCAGGCATCCTGCACTGGCTCGAAAGCTGGGTCGCGCACGACATGGCCTTCCGCCTGCTCGCCGAGATGCGCATCGACGCCTTCCGGAAGCTCGACGCGCTCGCGCCCGCCTATCTGACGCGCCGACGCACCGGCGACATCATGAGCCTCGCGACCCACGACATCGAACTCATCGAATACTTCTTCGCCCACACGGTCGCGCCCGCCTTCGTCGCGATCCTGGTGCCGGCGGGCGTGCTGGTCGTCCTCGCCATGACGAGCCCGTGGCTGGCGCTGGCGCTCCTGCCCTTCCTGCTGGCCGTGGGCCTCAGCCCCTTCCTCCGCCGCGAACGCGTCGACAGCCTGGGCTCCGCCGCCCGCGAGGCGGCGGGCGAGCTTGGCGCCTACACGGTCGATTCCGTCCAGGGCCTCGGCGAACTGGCCGCTTTCCAGGACGAGACGCGGCGCGGCGACGGGCTCGATGCGCTCGCCGACCGGCACGAGGCGCTCCGTTTGCCGTTCTTCCGGGAACTCACCCGCCAGCAGAGCCTGCTCGAAGTGCTGACCGGCCTCGGCGGCCTCGCCGTTGTCGCGACCGGCGCGACGCTCGCCGCGAACGGCGCGGTCGCGCCGGCGCTGCTGCCGCTGATGACCCTGCTGGCGATGGCGGCCTTCCTCCCGGTCTCGGAGATCGCGCAGATCGGCCGGCAGCTTGCCGACACGCTGGGCGCCACCCGGCGCTACTACGCGCTGGAGAACGAGCCGATCCCGGTCGCCGACGGCCCCGGCGCGCCGCCGAGCGCGGGCGCGGCCGGCCTCGTGCTCGACGACGTCACCTTCCGCTACCCCGCCCAGACCCGGCGCGCGCTCGACCGGGTCAGCGTCGACATTCCGGCGGGCAGGACCGTCGCGCTCGTCGGCATGTCGGGCGCCGGCAAGACGACGACGGCGCAATTGCTGATGCGCTTCTGGGACCCAGACGAAGGCCGCATCCTGCTCGACGGGACCGATCTTCGGCAGTTTGCGCTCGACGATCTGCGCGGCCGGATCGCGCTCGTGGCGCAGGACACCTACCTCTTCAACGACACGCTTCGCGCCAACGTGCTGATCGCCCGGCCCGACGCCGACGCGGCGACGCTCGACGCCGCGATCGACCATGCCGCCCTCGGCGCGCTGGTGGAGACTCTGCCGGACGGCCTCGACACGCCGGTCGGCGAGCGCGGCGCCAGCCTGTCGGGCGGCCAACGCCAGCGCGTCGCGATCGCCCGCGCCTTCCTCAAAGACGCGCCGATCCTGATCCTCGACGAGGCGACGAGCCACCTCGACGCCGTCAACGAGGCGCTGGTCCGGAAGGCGCTCGACCGGCTGAAGGCCGACCGCACCACCGTCGTCATCGCCCACCGCCTCTCGACCGTGCGCGACGCCGACCTCATCCTGCTGATGGAGGACGGCCGTCTGATAGAACAGGGCGACCACGCCAGCCTGATGGCGAAGGGCGGTCGCTATGCCGCCCTCGTCGCCCGCCAACTCGCTAGCGCCCGCGCCGCCGCCGAATAGTCAGGACTCCCGACCGCCCATGCCCGCGTTCAAGCACAGCCTGATGGTCGAGTGGGGCGATTGCGACGCCCTCGGCATCGTCTTCTACCCGGCATATTTTCGCTGGATGGACGCGACCTTCCATCGGCTGACCAAGGCGGCGGGCTTTGACCGGAAGACGCTGGAGGCGCGCGACGGCGTCGCCGGCTGCCCGCTGGTCGATGCCCGATGCAGCTTCGTCTCGCCGGTCCGCTTCTACGACGAACTCGACATTCTAGCGACGGTCGAAAAACTTGGCGGCAGCAGCATGACGCTGAACTACCGCTTCGAGCGCGACGGCAAGCACATCGCGGAAGGCGTTGAAACGCATGTCTTCGTGCGCGAGACGGCGAACGGTCTCGGCAAAGCGCCGATCCCGGACGACATCCGTCAGGCGCTCGAAGCCTTCATGAACGACTGACGGGGGGACGCGATGCCGGAGGTGCTGAAGGACAAGGTCGTGCTGGTGACGGGCGCCGGCCACGGCATCGGGCGGGAGATCGCGTTGCTGGCCGCGCGGGAGGGCGCGGCGGTCCTGGTCAACGACCTCGGCGCCTCGACGGCGGGCGAAGGCGTGGACGCGGCCGCGGCCGAAGCCGTCGCGGCGGAAATCCGCGCGGCCGGCGGGCGGGCGGAGGCGAACGGCGGCGACGTCTCCTCCTTCCAGGCGGCGGAGGCGATGGTCGCCCAGGCGGTCGACGCCTTCGGCCGGATCGACGGGGTCGCCAACATCGCCGGCATCGCCCGCGACGGCTTCTTCCACAAGATGACCGAGCGGGACTTCGACCTCGTGATCAACGTGCACCTCAAGGGCACGTTCAACGTCTCCCGCGCCGCCGCCGACCGGTTTCGCGCCCAGGAGAGCGGCGCCTATGTCCACACCGCCTCGACCGCCGGGCTGATCGGCTATCACGGCATGTCGAACTACGCGGCCGCCAAGATGGGCATCGTCGGCCTCTCCCGCGGCATCGCGATGGACATGGCCCGCTTCAACGTGCGCTCGAACTGCATGGCGCCGCACGCCTGGAGCCGCATGGCCTCCACCATGGTCGCCCGCACGCCGGAGGAAGAGCGCCGCGTCGCCCGCCAGAAGCGGATGTCGCCCGACAAGATCGCCGCGCTGACCGTCTACCTGCTGTCCGATTTGGCGGAAGGGGTTACGGGCCAGATCTTCGGCTGTCGTCTGAACGAGATCTATCTCTACAACCAGAGCCGCATCGTGCGGGCCATGCATCGCGCCGAGGGCTGGACCCCCGACGCGATCCACGAGCACGCCATGCCGGCGATGCGGTCCGCCCTCACCTCGATGGAGAACTCCGCCGAGGTGCTGGGCTGGGACCCGATCTGAGCGGCGGGCGTCTCAGGCCGGCGCGAACACGTCCGCCTTGGCCTCGCCCTGCGGCGCGGCCGGCGCCGCCGCGACGCCGCCCTTGAAGGCCGGGTCGCGCTGCAGGGTCGGCATGACCTCCTTCGCGAAGAGACGCATGTTCAGTTCGCCCTCCTCGTGCGGCATGCCGCCATAGGAGAAGTCCGAGACGATGTGATCCGTGCCGGTCAGGCGCTGCAGTTCGGCCATCTGCTGAATGCAGTCGTCCGGCGTGCCGACGATCTGGATGCCGACATAGAACTCGGTCATCTTCTGGCGGGCGACCGGATCCTTCAGCTTGGAATAGGTCTTCGCCATCTTGCCGTAGGATTCGTAGCCCTTCACGTTGGCGAGGTGCCCGTCCGAGAAATTGTAGTGGGCGTCGATCGAATCCCACTTGGCGCCCAGATACTGCATCGCCCGGTCCTCGGCCTCCGCACGGCTTTCCGCGCAGGAGACGTTGGTCAGAATCACCGGCGGCGGCGGCGTGTGGCCGACGCTCGCGGCCATCTCCCGGAAGGAATGGATGTCCTGGGCGGCCTTCGCCCATTCGTTCTGCATGATCACCATCATGCCGAAGCCGAGCTTCGCCATGATCTCCGCCGACTCGGGGCTGACCGAGGAGGCGTAGAAGCGCCGCTCCGGCCGGGACATCGGCCGCGGGCGGATCGACATCTTCGGGATCTTGTAGAACTCGCCGTCCCACTCGAAGACCTTTTCCGAGAGCGCCTTCACGACGAGCTGGGCCGCCTCCGCGAAGCGCGGCCGCGCCTCCTCCATCGGGATGCGGAAACCGGCATATTCCGCGCTGGCGGCGCCTCGGCCGAAGCCGAACATGCAGCGGCCGCCGCAAAGCAGGTCGAGATAGGCGATCTGCTCCGCGACCCGGATCGGGTCGTGCCACGGCAGCACGATGACGCAGGTGCCGAGCGTGATCCGGCTGGTCTTCGCGGCGTAGTAGGACAGGAGCTGCAGCGGGTTCGGCGACATCGAGTAGCCGGTGAAGTGGTGCTCGAGCCCGAACAGGGAATCGAAGCCCAAGGGCTCCGCCAGGTCGGCGAGCTTCAGGTGGTCCGCGAGCACCGCCGCATCCGAGCGCCCGGCTTCCGCGAGGACGCTGATATCCGTGCCGACTTTCATTGCGCTGATCTCCGTCTCTTCCGAGGACCGATAGCTCGTATCGGAAAAACATAGGCCAAGCGCCGGACCGGTCCAAGATCGGCGCGTCGGGCCCGGCCGCAAAGGCTTGATCCCGTCGCGGCAAACGGGCTGAATTGCCTGCACTTTCCGCTCAGAGAGGATTTGGCGTTGGCTGCTAACGGCGATCTGCGTACGACCGGCATCGGCGCGCCCCTGCCCCGGATCGAGGACCTCCGGCTGACCACCGGACGCGGCCGGTATGTCAGCGACTTCACGCCCGCCGGCAGCGCCCACGCCGCCCTCGCCCGGAGCCCGCATGCGCACGCCCGCATCCGTAGCATCGACGTGGCGGCGGCCCGCGCCCTGCCCGGCGTGCTGGCGGTGCTGACCGGCCAGGACGCGCTGGCCGACGGCCTGAAGCCGATCCCGCACAGCCCCGACTGGAAAGGCCCGCCCGACGCGACCCTGATCCTGCCCGACGGGTTCGAGGTCTTCGTCGCCGACCATCACGTGCTGGCGTTCGACCGGGTGCGCTATCTGGGCGAACCCGTGGCGCTGGTCGTCGCGGAGACCGCGGCGATCGCCCGCGACGCGGCCGAGCTCGTCGCGGTCGACTACGACATCCTGCCGGCCGTCACCGAATCCCGCGCCGCCATGGCGCCGGACGCGCCCCAGCTCTTCCCTGGCGTCAGGCCCGACAATATCGCGCTCGCCTGCCATGTCGGCGACAAGCCAGCGACCGACGCCGCCTTCGCCGCCGCCGCCCATGTCGTCAGCCTGGAGACCTGGGTCAACCGCATCACCGGCGCGCCGATGGAGCCGCGCGCGGCGATCGGCGAATATGACGTCGTGCGGGACCGCTACACGCTTCGCGCCGCGTCCGGCCGGGGCGCCGTCCAGACGCGGGAGCGGCTCGCCCACATCCTCGACGTGCCGAAGCACCAGTGCCGC
>DAINCG010000112.1:9983-12391 GCA_036732525.1 Pseudomonadota bacterium
GTCTTCGGCGACATGGGCGGCAATTTCGGGACGCGGAACGCCTTCTCGCCCGAATTCGCGATCATGCCCTGGGCGGCGAAGCGGGTCGGCCGGCCGGTCAAATGGGTCGCCGACCGCTCGGAATGCTTCCTGACCGACTATCAGGGCCGCGACCTCACGGTGTCGGCGGAAATGGCGCTCTCGGCCGACGGCGACATCCTGGCGATGCGCGGCCGGAACATCATGAACGTCGGCGCCTACTCGATCTACTTCTGGCCGCTCCGCAAGGGGCTTTCGATGATGCAGGGGACCTACAAGGTCCCGACCGTGCATTTCGAAGGCTTCGCGGTCCTGACCAACACGCCGCCGGTCGCCGTCTACCGGAGCGCCGGCCGCCCGGAGGCGATCTTCGTGCTGGAGCGGCTGATCGACATGGCCGCCCAGGCGCATGGCTTCGACCGGACGGAGCTGCGCCGCCGCAATTTGATCGCCGCCGACGCCATGCCGTTCAAGACCGCCGTCGACGTGACCTATGACAGCGGCGACTACGAAGCGGCGATGAACGATGCGCTCGCCGCCGCCGACTGGACGGGCTTCGCCGCCCGGAAGGCGGAATCCGCGGCGCGCGGCCTCCGGCGCGGCATCGCCGTCGCCAACTATATTGAGGTGACGAGCGGCATCCCGCGCGAGCGGGCCGAACTCCGCGCGCTCGCCGACGGCACGGTCGAACTCGTCTGCGGCACCATGAGCAGCGGCCAGGGCCACGAGACCACCTTCCCCCAGGTCGCCAGCCAGTGGCTGGAGGTGCCCTTCGCCAATATCCGCTACATCGCGAACGACACCGACCGGGTGAGTGTGGGCGGCGGCTCCCATTCCGGGCGCTCGATGCGCCTCGCCAGCATCGCGATGAGCGAGGCGGTCGAGGACCTGATCGGCAAGGGCAAGGCGATCGCCGCCCACGCCTTCGACACAACGCCCGGCGAAATCTCCTATGGCGCGGGCCGTTTCGCCGGCCCCGGCGGCAAGACCATGACGCTGGCGGAAACGGCGGAGGCGGCGGCGAAGCTGAACAGCCTGCCGGGCGCGCTTAGCGGCCATCTGGAAGGCATCGGCGACATCACCAACCGGGTCGGCGGCTACCCCTATGGCTGCCATGTCTGCGAGGTGGAGGTCGACCCGGACACCGGCCATGTCGACATCGTCGCCTGGACCGGCGTCGACGACGTCGGCCTCGCGGTCAATCCGCTGGTGCTGCACGGCCAGGCGCACGGCGCGATCGCCCAGGGCCTCGGCCAGGCGCTCCTGGAGAACATCCACTACGACCGGGACGGCCAGTTGCTCTCCGGCTCGTTCATGGACTACGCCATGCCGCGCGCCGACAACACGCCGCCGATGACGACGATCATCAGCGAGGTGCCGGCAAGCTCGCACCCGCACGGCATCCGCCCCGGCGGCGAGGGCGGCACGACGCCGGCGCTCGCCTGCGTGGTGAACGCCATCGTCGACGCGCTGGCGGACCTGGGCGTTCGGCATGTCGAGATGCCGGCGACGCCCGAACGGGTCTGGCGCGCGATCGCGGCGGCTACTGCTCGCGGCTGAAGTCGCGCTCGGTCAGGAGCTTGCCGTCGAAGTAGTCGGTCTGGGATTCGAGCGGCGCGGTCGGCGTCTTGAAGTCGTAGTCGACCGTATCCGATTGCGCGATGATCGCGATGCCGCCCTGCACGTCGTCCAGTGCGGCGTCGGGCAAGGTCTTTGGCGTCCGGGCCATCTTGGCCTCCTCTCGCTTTTGCGGCTGACTGTGGATGTGGGCCGGCGGCGGCGCCCATGCGAGCGACCGCCGTCACAATCGGTTGCGGGAGAGAGACCATGCGCAGCTTCGAGGAAATCTTCGCCATCGCCGCCGAACGGCATGGCGGCGCGGCCGCGCTCGAGGCAAAGCTGCCGAAGCCGACGCCCGCCCGGACGCTGAAGGCGCTCGGCGACGATCGCTGGCTCGCCGGCATGACCCGCTCGATCTTCCAGTCGGGCTTCAGTTGGAAGGTGATCGAGGCGAAGTGGCCCGGCTTCGAGGCAGCGTTCAAGGGCTTCGACGTCCACGCCTGCGCCGCCATGGACGACGCCTGGTTCGACCGCCTGACCCAGGACACGGGCATCGTCCGCAACCCCATCAAGATCCGGACCGTGCCCCAGAACGCGGCCATGCTCCTGGCGCTGGCGCAGGAGCACGGCAAGCCCGCCGGCCACGTCATCGTCGACTGGCCGGACGCCGACTATGTGGGCCTGCTGACCCTGCTGAAGGACCGCGGCGCCCACTTGGGCGGCGTGACGGGCAGCTACTGCCTCCGCCAAATCGGCCGCGACGGCTTCGTCTTCTCCAAAGACGTCGTCGCCCGCCTCGTCGCGGAGGGGGTCGTGGAGAAGACGCCAAC
>DAINCG010000113.1:0-4039 GCA_036732525.1 Pseudomonadota bacterium
GGGGGGAGCCGCTGACGTTGATACTCGCCGGCATCGCGGTCGCGAGTTTCACCGGCGCGTTGACCGCGCTCGCCCTCAACTTCGCGCCAAATCCCTTCGCCGCCTCCGAGATCATGTTCTGGCTCCTCGGCTCGCTCGCCGACCGAAGCTTCGAGCATGTCGGGCTGGCGGCGCCCTTCATGGCGGCCGGCGCTGCGATGCTCTTCGCGCAGGCCCGCGCCTACGACGCATTGACCCTCGGCGAAGCGGCGGCGGCGACGCTCGGATTCGACTTAAGACGCGTCGCCGGCTGGACCGTGCTCGGCGTCGCGCTCGGCGTCGGCGCCGCGACGGCCGTCGCAGGGGCCATCGGCTTCGTCGGCCTCGCGACGCCGCATCTGGTCCGACGGCATGTGGCGCATCGACCCGGTGCTGTACTGGGCGCAAGCGCGCTCGCCGGCGCGACGCTGACTTTGCTCGCGGACATCGCCGCGCGGCTCATCGCGCCGGCGGAGGAGATCAAGCTCGGCGTCTTGACCGCGCTCCTCGGGGCGCCGTTCTTCGTGCACCTGATCCGGCAACATCGGCGGCGCGGATGAGCGGCATGCTGGCGTTACGTGATGTCACGGCCATGCGCGGCGGGCGACCGGCGCTCCGAGACGCGACCGCGTCGATCGCCGCTGGCGAGTTCGTGGCGCTCGTCGGGCCGAACGGCGCGGGCAAGACGACTATGCTGCTATGTCTCGCCGGCCTTATCCGACCGACGCGCGGGACCGTCGCGCTCGACGGGCGGCTGCTTGCGGAGGCGTCTCGCATCGACCGCGCCCGGCGTCTTGCCTACCTGCCGCAGGACAACAGCGTGCACTGGCCGTTGCGCGTCGCGGACCTGGCGATGCTGGGCCGGTTGCCCCACGGCGTCGGTCCCTACCGCCGCCCCACCGAACGCGACCGTGCGGCGGTCGCGGCGGCGCTCGGCGACGTCGGCGTCGCGCACCTTGCGGATCGGGCCGCGACGGAGCTTTCGGGCGGCGAGTTCCGACGCGTCCTGCTCGCCCGGGCGCTTGCGGGCGAGCCCGCGGCTCTTC
This sequence comes from Pseudomonadota bacterium, assembly GCA_036732525.1. Classification (GTDB taxonomy): domain Bacteria; phylum Pseudomonadota; class Alphaproteobacteria; order Bin95; family Bin95; genus VMCJ01. Next base: position 1,065 of record DAINCG010000113.1, read on the forward strand.
TGGCGGACGAGCCGACGGCGGCGCTCGACCCCGGATGTCAGCTCGACGTCATGACGGCGCTACGTCGGGCGGCGTCCGCCGGCGCGGCGGTGGTTGCGGTCACCCACGATCTCGCGCTCGCCGCCCGCTTCGCGGACCGCCTGATCCTGCTGCACGAAGGCGCGCTGATCGCCGGACGTACTGACCGACGAACGTCTCGCCCGATGCTACGGCGTGCGCCGCGCGGAATCGGCTGCGGCGCTGCGACTGTCGGCGTTCGAGAAATGCGATGCGGATTGATCGCGGCCATCATCGTCGAGACGCCACGAAGCCCGCCGCAGGCGTCCGCCTCGGCGTGGGCCTTGCCGTATCCTTTGCCCTGCATGCGCTTGTCGCGCTTGGCGCCGGGCTTTGGTTGCGGTCGGACGGCGCATCGCCCACGGCCATGGCGACGATCGAAGTCGCGTTCGCGATGTCTCCAGTTTCGGGGACCCCCGGCCGGACGCCTTCGGACGCGCAGACGGCGGCCACGCGCTCGGCTGTCGCATCGGCCCCATCGCCGCCAGAAGCCGCGCCGTCCGCTGCGGGAATGACAGCAGCCTCGCGCGCGGCGGACGCGCCGGCCGCCGGGGTCGCCCAGGCCGCCCAAACCGCGGCGCGCCCGGCCCTCTCGAACGGCGCGGCGGCGGCGAACGATGCGCGACCGACGACGGCCGCGACGTCTGCCGTCAAGACGACGTTCGCCCGTGCGCCCGCGCCGTCGGAGCCGTCGCCCCCGATGCCGCCCCGACGACCGGCGGCGCTGGTTCGGGAGGCGGCGCCGATCACCGCTGCGTCGGCCGGCCCGGAACCGCAGGCGAGGCGCCCGCGAGCCGCCGCCGCATCTGCCGCCGCACCGGGGATTCCGGGCTCGGCCGCGGCGATCGTCGCGTCGTCGTCGGCAACGGCGTCCGCGGACGCATCCGCGCCGACCCGGAACGTGCCGTCGACCGCGCCGGCTGTCGCCGGCGGCGCGCTTGCCAATCCGCCCCCGGAATACCCGTTCCTGGCCCGACGCCGCGGCCTCGAAGGCGTCGTGCTTCTTCGCATATCGGTTTCGGCCGAGGGCCGGGCGACCGCGGTCGCCGTCCGGCGATCAAGCGGCCATGCGATTCTCGACGAGGCGGCGGCGGCCGCTGTCGGCGGCTGGCGATTTCGCCCGGCGACGGTCGACGGCAAGCCGGCGGCCGGCGTGCTGGAGGCGCCGATCGCATTCCGTCTGCGCTGACGACAGTCGGATAGGCGAGGCCGCGAATTCGTGCTCCCCTGACGGCGAAAACACAGCAAGACAGGCGAGGGGGCGTCCCGGGATGCGCCAGATGCACATTAACCTCTTCATCCAGAGCCGCGGCCACCATGAGGCGTCATGGCGGCATCCGAAGGCGACGTCGCGGCCGCTGACGGACATCGAATATTACGTGGAGATGGCGCAGAAGGCCGAGGGCGGCTGCCTCGATTCGATTTTCCTCGCCGACCATCTCGCCATGCAGGACGATGCGACCGAGGCGCCGCGGTCCTGGCTGGAGCCCGTCACGACGCTCGGCGCGCTCGCCATGCGCACGGAGCGCATCGGCCTGATCGCGACCGCGTCGACGACCTACACCGAGCCGTTCAATCTCGCGCGCCAGTTCGCGTCGCTCGACCATGTCAGCGGCGGCCGTGTCGGATGGAACATCGTCACTTCGTGGTCCGCGCCGGCGGCGCGCAACTACGGGGACGCGGGGCAGGTGAGCCACGCCGACCGCTATGCCCGCGCCGACGAATTCATGGATGTCGTCACAGGGCTGTGGGATAGCTGGGCGGACGACGCCGTGATCGACGACCGTGCGGCAGGCCGCTATGCGCGTTCGGAGCGGATCCGGCCGGTCGATCATGTCGGCCGCCACTATCAGGTCGCCGGGCCGTTGAACAAGCCGCGCGGCCCGTCGGGCCGTCCGGTGCTTGTCCAGGCGGGGTCGTCCGAGACGGGGCGCGACTTCGCCGCGCGCCACGCCGAAGCCGTCTTCACGGCGCATCTCGAACGGGCGACGGCGGCCGAGTTCTACCGCGACCTCAAGGCGCGCGCCGCGGCGGCAGGGCGCGATCCCGACCATGTTGTGGTTCTGCCGGGCTTCAGTCCGCTGATCGCCGGAACGGAGGAGGAAGCCAGGCGCCATTTCGACGAACTCACCAGCCTGACTGATCCGGAGACCGGACGGAAGCGTCTTTCCGGACGGTTCGGCGGCTACGACTTCGGCGATCTGCCGCTCGACAAGCCGCTCAGGCCCGAAGATTTTCCCGACCCGTCGACGGTTCAGGCGGCGCGCAGTCGGGCCGAAGTGATCGTCGGCGCCGTTCGGCGTGAAGGCCTGACGCTCCGCCAGCTCTTGGCGCGTCTGGCCGGCGCGCGCGGCCACTTCATCTTCGCCGGGACGCCGGAGCAGGCCGCCGACCTGATGGAAGATTGGTTCCGGAACGGCGTCGCGGACGGTTTCAATCTGATGCCGCCGGTGCTGCCGTGGATGTTGGACGCCTTCGTCGCGGAGGTCGCGCCGCTGTTGCGCAAGCGGGGCGTGTTCCGCTCGGAGTACGACTCCGGCACGTTGCGCGGCCATCTCGGCCTGCCGCGGCCGAACGCCGCCGGCTGGGACGGGGAAAGCAGCGCTTCACCTTCGCTTTACCGTCGCCGTGTTTGTGACAGCATTCACATCCGTGGGAGCGGAGTGCGAACATATCTAGCCATGCGGCGCGAGGCATTGTATTGATTCGGCCGTGTTAAGTGGAGGAGTAGTTTGATCTTCGCCAGCGTTGAACTGGAATATCTGGGCGCACGACGGACGATCCGGCGGGCGGGGCGCGCGTAAGGGCGACGCTGCGCCGCGTTTTCGCCGAATTGGGTCATCCAGGCGAGAGTCGGACGTGCGGAATTTCAGGGTGAAGCGAAACTGCTTGAACGATTTAAACGGAGAAGGGACATG
>DAINCG010000113.1:4050-12284 GCA_036732525.1 Pseudomonadota bacterium
TCAAGGAAGTCGCGAGCCTCTTCCCGCGTGCGCGGGGGGCGACGGCTATCGTAGGCCATCGTTCGCCGTCGCTACGCAGGACTGGGGCGGCGTTGGCTTTGTTCGCTGCGTTCGGACTGCTCGCCGCCGGACCGGCCTTGGCGGCCGACGAGGACAAGACGCCGAGCGAACAGCACAGCGAGCTGTTCATCGAGGACATCTATCCGTCAGCGAAGACCTGCGCGGCGTGCCATCCCAAGCAATACAAGGAATGGGCCGTTTCGCAGCACGCCTACGCCCAGATGAGCCCGATCTACATGGCGATGCAGATGCGCATCAACATGCTGACCAGCGGCACGAACGGCGACTTCTGCATTCGCTGCCACAATCAGATCGGCATGAACGCCGGTGAATCGGTGAACATCTCGAACCTGAAGCGGCCGGCTTCCTCGCGGGAAGGCATTACCTGCGTGGTGTGCCATCGCGTGAACCAGAAGTACGGCAAGATCAGCGGCCGCCTGCCGCTGGTTCAGGGCCCGATGCGTTCGACGATCTTCGGGCCGTCCGGCGACGAGGAACTGCAGAAGGTCATCAAGGACACGGAAGGCAAAGGCTTCCGCGTCGTGACGGAGCCCGACCAGCGCGGCCTCGTCATCCATGCGAAGGCCGAGCCGTTCTTCGAGCTGACCGAGCCGGGCTTCTGCGGCACCTGCCATGACGTGACGCTGCTGAACGGCTTCCGCCTGGAAGAGGCGTTCTCGGAGTTCAAGCAGACCGAGGCCGCCCAACAGGGCATTTCCTGTCAGGACTGCCATATGGGCAAGGTCCAGGGTAAGCCGGAAGGTTATGAATTCGGCCCCGCGGCCGTGGTTCAGGGCATTCCGACCAAGGATCGCCGCATCACCAACCACTTCTTCGCGGGCCCGGACTACTCCGTCCTGCATCCCGGCATCTTCCCGCACAACGTGGAAGCGGCCGAGTTCCGCACGCTCGAGGACTGGCTGCAGTTCAACTGGAAGGCCGGTTGGGGCGAGCCCGATTTCGAGGAGTTCGCGTACGAGGCCGACGAGCCGTTCTACAATCTCGAGGACGCGCTTGCCGCTGCGGTCGATGCGGCCGCCGCGGGCGACGCCGTGGACGCGGATGAGCTGAATACGGCGGTCGCCGACATTCAGCCGGTCATCGACACGGAGCGTGGAGCGAAGGGCGCCGAAGCCTATGCCGCGTTGACAGCGGCCGTGGCGGCGCTTGAAGCGAACCCGAGCGAGGCCGCCGCGCAGAATGCGATGACGGCCGCGGCGCACCTGCGCGCCAAGCTGGGCCTCGCCTTCGGCGACGTGTGGTTCGATCCGGTCGACCGTGAGGACGCGCGCGCGATCCTCGACGACCAGTTCGAGAGCCTCGAGTATGCCGAGGAGTTGCGTTACGAAGTCATGCGCAATGGCTATCACCTCGGCGATATCGACGTGACGTCGTCGGGCCAGAGCGGCATCGACTTCGGCATCGATGTGATCAATGCGACCAACGGGCATGGCGTGCCGACCGGCTTCGACGCCGAGCGCCTCGTCTTCCTACAGGTCACAGTGACCGACTCCGATGGCAACGCCGTCTATCTCTCGGGCGACCGCGATCCGAATGGCGACATTCGCGACAAGCATTCGCTCTATGTGCATGACGGTCTGCTGCCGGAAGATCCGGACATCTTCAATCTGCAGTCCAAGTTCATCGTCCGCATGTTCCGCGGCGGCGAGCGGGAGCAGGTGCTGGCGGTCAACACCTCGGTGTCGGCGCTGCCGTTCGTCCGTCCGGAGGACCGCGCGACGGTCGTGTTCGGCCGGCCGCTCGGCGCTCGCAAGCACAAGAAGACCATCGAGCCGCTCGGCTCCGTCCGCGCGGACTACAGCGTCGACGGCAGCAAGCTGAAGGCGGGCGAGACGTACAACATCAACGTCAAGCTGATCGCGCAGATGGTTCCCGTCCATCTGATCGCCGCGATTCAGCCGGCCGGTTTCGACTACGGCATGACGCCGAAGGAGATCGCCGACAAGGTGGTCGAGGACGCCATGATGCTCTGGGAGCGCGAGACGACCGTCACGATCGGCGGCGACAAGACCGCGAGCCTCGGGCGTAAAGTACAGACAGCCTCGGCCAACGAGCGACGCTGACTTTGAGTCCGGTCTGCGGTCCGAATCGGGCCGCAGACCGCTCGACCTCAACAACGCCCCGTCGGAGAAATCCGGCGGGGCGTTTTCCTTTTCGGCCGGATACCCCGGCGATTGTCCGGCAAAGATTGCAAATCGCTCGCAACAAACGTTGTTGCTGTTAGGCTTAAGCTATGTTTTATTATGTGTTGTCTGATGTGCTTCCGTTCGTGTATGTCGTTGCTTGACGGCTGTTGCGGCGGAGCGGCGCAGCTAGGTTCCGAGCCTGCGTTTCGGCTTGGCGGAGTTTGGGCGCTGAGATATTGTCGCAGCGTTTCCGACACGACGGTACGGGCGCGCGGTCAGCGTCGGACAATACGAGACTTGGTGGCGGGGGTGCGCTAGCCATGATGGGGGATCAGGCCTTGAAGAACCAATTGTTCCGTTGGCAGGGGCTGTTTGCGTCGGGCGCGCTCGCGTGCGCGTTGACCCTTGGGGGCGCCTCGGCGCTCGCGGCTGAGGGCGGGCCGGCGTTGTCCGACGAACCCGTGCCAATGTTGACCGACGAGCAGATGCCGCAGCGCGTGCCGCCGCTGCTGGAGATTGGCGGCGATTTCCTCGGCACCGGCAACATCCCGCAGGGATTCGAATTGCCGACAGGCGCGGTCTGGATTCCGCAGCTCTGGGTATTCGGCAACGTTCGGTCCGCCTTGAATCTGGTGGAGCGCGAGGACGGGCTTCAGGACGTCGCGGAGTGGATTACCCGCGCCGACATCAACTTCAACCTGAAGCTCTCCGCGACCGAGCGGTTCCTGCTGCAGTTGACGCCGCTCCACACGCGTAACGGCTGGACCGGCTTCGAATTCGAGGATGACTTCCGCGACGTCGAGCAGACCAACCTGCAGATCAGCCGGCTCTTCTTCGAGGCGGATTTCGGCGAAATCTTCCCGGACCTGGATCCGGAAGACCGCGATGCTCTCGACTGGGGCTTCGCCGTCGGCCGGCAGCCGATCTTCTTCCAGGAAGGCATTATGATCAATGACATCATGGATGCCGTCGCCCTGGTGCGCGACACCATCATCTTTGACAGCGTGATCGATACGCGCGTCACCGGCCTCTACGCCTGGAACAGGATCAGCCGCGACGACAACATTAATGACAATGGGGCGGACCTGTTTGGCCTCTTCGTCGAGACGGACACCCGTTGGAGCACGTTGAATTTCGATGCGGCCTATGTCGCGACGCGGGAGCGGAACGGCGGCGACAGCCTGAACCTTGCGATTTCCGGCGTGCAACGCATCTTGGGCTTCAACACGGCGCTGCGCGTGAACCAGTCCTTCGCGCTTGACGACGAGTCCCGCCAGTCGGATGACGGCACGTTGTTCTTCGGCGAGTTCTCGTTCACCCCGAAGAGCACCCATGACCTCGCCTATCTGAACGCCTTCGTCGGGATTGATGAGTTCCGGTCCGCCGCGCGCGATGAGTTCGCGGGCGGGCCGCTCGGCCGCGTCGGTCTTCTGTTCGCCGCGCCGGCCATCGGCCGCGCGCCGGCGCCGCTCGGCAACCGCGTCGACGAATCGTTCGGCGGCGCGATCGGCTACCAGATGTTCTTCAACGACGACGCGACCCAGGTCGTGGGCGAAGTCGGCTTCATCGAATCGTCCGCGCCTGCGGCGATGGTGCAGGATGGCGTCGGCGTCGGTCTCCGGTTCCAGCACAAGTTCCTCGACCGCTTCCTGGTCCAGCTCGACGGCTTCTACACGAACCGCGAAATCGACGACGACACCGTCGGCGGCCGCGCGGAACTGGTGGTGCAATTCTGATCGCCTGTCAGGCCTCGTCCTGACCTGATCGAAGGCGGCTGGCCGGAAGGCTGGCCGCCTTTTTCGTGTCGTCCTGCGGGCTGCTTCGCCCGGCGCCGTTTCATCAGGCGGATTTCCGGTTTGCCTGGGCTTCTCCGTCATGGCAATAGGCTGAACACGCGCCGGCCTCGTCCGGTCGTCTTGAAGGGACCGTCCAGGCGTCATGGCCTTCCTCGCTCCCGGCGGATGGCGAATCCGACCGATCTTCCACGGCGACGCGGCGGTTGGGGCGGCGCTCATGGTGTTCGCCACCATGTGCTTCGTGACGATGCAGAGCCTGATCCGGCAGCTCGGCGGCGAACTGCCTCCGGTCGAAGTGGCGTTCTTTCGCAACCTGTTCGGCTTTCTGGCGATCGCCCCGATCTTCATCCGACAAGGCTTCAAGCCGCTGCGGACGACTCGGCTGGGTCTGCACATGACGCGCGGCGTGCTGCAGGCGGTCTCGATGATGGCGTTCTTCACGGGCGTTACGATGGCACCTTTCGCGGAAGCGACGTCGATCTCGTTCTCGGGCCCGCTCTTCGCCACGCTGCTCGCGGTGCTGGTGCTGCGCGAGCGCATTCGCATGCGGCGCATCGTGGCGCTCAGCGCCGGTTTCCTCGGCGTGCTGATCGTCCTGCGGCCAGGCTTCGTCGAAGTCGGTTTGGGCCAGGGGCTCCTTCTGACATCATCTTTGATCTGGGGGGCGGCGATCGTCGTGATCAAGCGGCTCGCCGCGACGGAATCGGCAGCGACGCAGACCGTCTACATGGGGCTCGTCATGACCCCAATCTCCTTCCTGCCGGCGCTCTACGTCTGGCAGACGCCGACTCTCTCACAACTCGCATGGATGGCCGTCATCGGCGTTTTCGGCACTCTTGGCCATTACAGCTTCGCGTCGGCCTTTCGCCGTGCGGACTCGAGCGCGCTGCTGCCGCTCGACTTCCTGCGCCTGCTTTGGGCGAGTCTGCTCGGCTACGTCATGTTCGCCGAGATCCCGGATCTCTGGTCGTGGATCGGCGGTGGGGTCATTTTCGCCAGCGCGACGTATATCGCGTTTCGCGAAGCACAGTTGGCTAGGCGCGGGCGGGCCTGAAGGTCGCGCGAATTTCCTTGTGCACACGGCGCCTTATTGCGTTGACGGGTGTTGGGCTCGGCGATACGCTCGCGGAGTTGAGCGGGGGGTAGGATGCCGCGACGGACGATCACACGCGCCGATCTTACGGAGGCCGTTTACCAAGAGGTTGGGCTTTCACGTAATGAATCGGCTGAGTTGGTCGAGATGGTGCTCGGCGAAATCGCGGATGCCCTGGCGGCTGGAGATACCGTCAAGATCGCATCGTTCGGCACTTTCATGGTCCGTCAGAAGGGTCTGCGCCGCGGTCGCAATCCGAAGACCGGGGAAGAGGTGCCGATCCTGCCGCGACGCGTGTTGAGCTTCCGGGCCTCCCATATTCTAAAGTCGCACATCAATCAGAACTCCGAATGAGCCTGTCCGGGAGACTTAGGCCATGGCCAGAGAGCCCGTGACCCGCCGCGGCGGCAAGAGCGCCGCTGCGTATCGCACGATCAGCGAAGTCGCCGAGGAGATCGATGCGCCCGCCCACGTCCTGCGGTTCTGGGAAAGCAAGTTCCCGACCGTTCGTCCGCTGAAGCGTGGCGGCGGCAGACGGTACTACCGCCCGGAGGACGTTGAGGCGTTGCGCCGTATCCGTAAGCTCCTCTATGAGGACGGCTTCACCATTCGCGGCGTTCAGAAACTCCTGAAGAGCCATGGCGGCAAGCCGCCGGCAGGGGTCGCGGCCGCGACGGCTGAGGACGCTGCGCCTCAGGCGGCGGAACCGACGGCCGAGCCGGCCACGGAACGGCCGAAGCGCGCCGCCGCTTCGGTCGCGCAGGGCCAGCTGGATTTCGGGCTGACGTCGACGCAGATCGACCGGCTCGGGGCGGTCCTGTCGGAACTTCGCCGGATGCGCGCTGACCTGGCTGCGGCCCTTTAGGCGGACGGTCGATTTCCAGCCCTCTGTCGGGGCGTCGGCGATTGACGGCGTCGGACGCCCCGGCCATATTGCCGCCAGCCTGCGGCTTGAAGGCGGCAGGCGCGGCGGAGCGTAGCGCAGTCTGGTAGCGCATCACACTGGGGGTGTGGGGGTCGCAGGTTCGAATCCTGCCGCTCCGACCAGCGTTTTGGGCCGATCCCACGTATTCCGGCATATCCGGGATTAACGCGAAATTGCGACGGCATTTGAGACGTCTGGTTTTACGCCGCCTTTAGGCATGTTGCGTAGTGTCTCCCTCATGCATTCGAGCGCGCTCAGGAGCGGGCGCGAAGAGGGAGTCTCCATCATGGCGAATAGCGCGACGCGCCGGAAGCAGCGCGGGTTTACACTTGTCGAACTGATGGTCGTCGTTTCGATCATCGGCATCCTGGCCGCGATCGGCATCCCGCGCGTCTTCGCCTATGTGCGTGCGAGCGAGACGGCCGAAGTCAGCCAGACGGCCGGCCGCATCATGGCGGGCATCAAAGCCTATGCCGATTCCCAGTTGAAGACGACCGCCGAAGTCGTGACCGACATCGACGGCACGGGCCTGACGCCGGACGGGTCCGCGACGACCGAGCTCACCACGCTCATTCCGTTCCTGGTGCTGCCGTCGGACGCGAACTTCGACTATGCGGTCAGCGCGATCGCGGCGACCGCCGGTCCGCAGAACGGCGAGCCCGTCGTCTGCATCACGGCGACCGGCCGGGCGAGCGCCGGCGTCGCCGGCGGCAAGTTGCTCTATTCCTCCGCGCCCACCAAGGCCGGCGGCTGGGACGGCGCGATCAACCGCACGCCGTTCGTCAACGGCGAGACCGACCTGACGTCGGCCACCGACGGCGGCTACTGCACCGGCGCCACGGGCGCGGCCGCCGCCACCTGCACCAGTTGTTAAGCATGGATTGAGTATCTTCCCGTCAGGCATTTCGCCAATCGATCGACCGGCTCGACGCCCAGCCGCGGACCGGTCGGTCAAGGGAGAGCCCGACGGGATGGGTCCGCTCGACGAACATGTTGCGAATGCGCCCGCCGGCCAGATGCCGGCGGGCGCTTCCTCTTTCAATGAAGCGGGCCGGTTCGTCGAATGGCGCTTCATCGGCGCCGGCGGCACCGCCGACGTCTACCGCGTTCGGGACTGCGCGCTTGGCATCGATCTGGCGGTCAAGCTGCTGAGGCACGCAAGCGCCCGCGGCCGCGCGTCGATGATCAACGAAGTCCTGGTCTCCCGGGCGCTGCGCCACCCGTTCATCTGCCCCGTCCACGACATCTATGACGGCGCCCGCGGTTTCGGCGTCGTCATGGACGTGCTGGAAGGCTACGACCTGAAGGCGTGGTTGGAGGAGAACGCCGGCGCGTTGCATGCGACCATGCAGCAGCGCCTCGGCCTGATCGAAAAGCTTGCCGACGCGCTTGTCATTGCGCACCGGCGCATCGTGCATCGCGATCTGAAGCCAGCAAACATCTTTCTGGTCGGGCGGTCCATCGAACGTCCGCTGATCATGGATTTCGGCCTCTCGCTGCTCGACGCGCCGGAAATCCGCGAAAGCTTCGCCGGAACCCCGAAATACATGGCGCCGGAGCAGTTGGGCGGGCTCGCCGACGCCCGATCCGATATCTTCGCGCTCGGCGTCGTCGCGTATGAGTTGCTGACCGGCGGCGAACACCCGCTTGGCGCGGCCCGGCGACGGCCGACCTACGACGCTTGGGCCAATGCCGAAATCGCGCCGCCCAGCGCGTACTGCGCCCTGATCGGCGGCGCGGTCGACCGACTTGTCCTGCAGATGCTGCATCCCAATCCGGAACAGCGGCCCGCCGGCGCCGCGGAAGTCGTCGCGGCGCTGCGCGCGGCGATCGCGGCGCGGGGCGGAAACGACGCGCCGGCCGGCGCGCCGGCAGATGACGCCGTCGCGGCGCCGGCCGGGCGCTACGTCATCGGCTCGCCCCCGACGTCGGCCTATCCGTCGGAAAAGCCGATGCGCCGGATCAGCCTTTCCGCTTTCCGGCTTGCCCGGCGTCCGGTCACGAACCGGGAATACTTGGCATATTGCCGCGCGACCGGCGCTGCGCCGCCGCCGGAGATCGACGATCCAGTGTTTGGCGCGGCGGATCATCCGGTCGTCATGATCGACTGGGCCGCCGCGGCGGACTACGCGAAATGGGCCGGCGGTCGCCTGCCCACCGAAGCCGAATGGGAGGCCGCGGCGAAGGGCGGCGCGACGCTGACGGACTATCCT
>DAINCG010000114.1:0-7507 GCA_036732525.1 Pseudomonadota bacterium
ACCAGCACATCGGCGCCGTCTTCGGCGACGAGCCGCCGGCCAGCCGCCGCCATGGCGTCGATCGTCCGGTCCGGGTCGGCCAGTTCCGGCACGGACAGCGAGACCGACCGGCTGCCGGCATAGCGGTCGGAAAGGCCGAGCTCCGCGACGCGACGGCGCTGCCGTTCGACTGACGCCTGGGCGAGCGCGACGATCCCGAAGCGGAGACCGCGCGGCAAAGCGGCGAGCATCCCGGCCTCGCCCAGCCCGAAGCAGGGCGCGCCTGTGATCTCTTTCGCCGCCGGCAACGCCGGATCCGAGAAGCAAGCGATCACGATCGCGTCCGCCCTGTCGTTCCGCCCGCGGAGATATTCGACCAGCGCGCCCTGGGCGACAGCGTAGTCCGTCATCGAGGCGACGCTCGACGGGCCGGTCGCCACGGTCTCCGCGACGATTTCGACGCCAGACCCGCGAAACGGCTCCGCAGCCCGGTCGATCGCCGCCGTGCAGCTTGCCGTGCTGTTTGGATTGATGATGCGGACGCGCTTCGCCACGCCGCTCAATCCTCCGGCGGCGGCGTGGCGCCGGCCTGGGCCGTGATGATGCCGTAATGCTCCGGCCGGCGATGGGCGGCGAAGTTGAAGATCGTCGTCTTGTTGAAGGTGCAGTCGTCGAAATCGGCGTCGGCCACGATCACTTCGTCGCCGAGCGTGCGCGCCTGGGCCACGATCTCGCCGGAGGGCGCGACGATGATGCTGCCGCCCATCAACTCGAAGCCGTCTTCGTTCCCCGCCTTGGCGACGCCGACGACCCAGGTCCCGTTCTGGTAGGCCCCCATCAGCATCGACATGTGATTGTGCATCATGCGCAAGTGCGGCGCTTCCGGCCCGCGGCTGTTCCCGACCGGCGTGTTGTAGCCCAGCATGACCAGCTCGACGCCCTGGAGGCCCATCACCCGATAAGTTTCCGGCCAGCGGCGGTCGTTGCAGAGCGCCATGCCCATGACGCCGCCCATGGTCCGCCAGACCGGCCAGCCGAGGTCGCCGACCTCGAAATAGCGCTTCTCAAGGTGCTGCCAGGGAAGATTGTCGTCATATTCGACGTGGCCCGGCAGGTGCACCTTGCGGTACTTGCCAACGATCTGGCCTTGCTTGTCCACCAAGATCGAAGTGTTGAAGCGGCGGGTCTTGCCGCCCTCCTCGAACTTCTCGGCGTAGCCCAGATAGAAGCCCATCCCGTATTTCTTCGCGGCGTCGAACAGCGGCTGGGTCGCGGGTCCGGGCATCTCCGCCTCGAACCACTGGTCCACATGATCCCAGTCCTCGTGGTACCAGCGCGGGAAGAACGTCGTGAGGGCAAGTTCGGGGAAGACCAGCAGCTCGACGCCCTTGGCGTGCGCCCGCTCCATCAGCTTCAGCATGCGCGCGACGACGACGTCCCGCCCTTCGGCCAGCTGAATCGGCCCCAGCTGCGCGCCGCCCAGCACAATCGGTCTCGCCATCGCTTGTCCCCTGTTTGCGTCGCAACATTGTATGCCATCGGCGCGAGCAATTCATCGGCAGCCAATCGCCGCAGTCTATCCGGCGCAAACGCTCTTTTGTGACGGCGCGCCCGCTTCTAGAATTACGTCTCGCGCTGTCCGACCGGCCGTCGCCAGCGCTCTCTCATTCGTTCCAGGAAACATTCATGACCGATCGCGCCGCCAACGGCTTCTTCGCGCCCCGCATGAGCCGGTTCAAGCCCTCGCCCAGCCAGATCGCCAGCCAGCGTGTCCGCGAGCTGGTCGCGGAGGGCCGCGACATCGTCAAGCTGACCGCCGGCGAGCCCGACTTCGCAACGCCGCTCCACGTGAAGTGGGCGGTGATGCAGGCGATGGACCGCGACGAGGCGCGCTACACGCCGATCAACGGCACGCTCGAGATGCGCAAGGCCGCGCAGCTGAAATTCAAGCGCGACAATGACCTCGACTACGGCCTCGACGAGATCTGCGTTGGCTCTGGCGCCAAGCAGGTGTTGTTCAACGTGTTGATGGCGACGGTCGGCCAGGGCGACGAGGTCATTATCCCCGGCCCCTACTGGGCGAGTTACCCGGACATGGTGCAGCTGGCCGGCGGCACGCCCGTCTTCGTCGACTGCCCGCAGAACCGCGGCTTCCGCATGTCGGCGGAGGATTTCGAAGCGGCGATCACGCCGAAGACCAAGTGGCTGATGATCTGCCAGCCCTCCAACCCGGCGGGCGTCGTCTACACCAAGGAGGAACTGCAGGCGATCGCGGACGTCGCGCTTCGTCATCCCCAGGTCCATATCCTGAGCGACGATGTCTACGAGCATCTGATCTTCGACGGCCGCGAATTCCATACGATCGCCGCCGTCGAGCCGCGCCTGAAAGACCGCACGGTCACGGTCAACAGCGTCTCGAAGGCCTTCTCGATGACCGGCTGGCGCGTCGGCTATGCGGGCGGGCCGAAGGACATCATCGCAAACGCGTCGAAGATGCAGTCCCAGTCGACGGCCGGATCGTCGTCGATCGGCCAGGCCGCCGCCGTCGCCGCGCTGACCGGGCCGCAGGAGCTGATCCGCGAGCGGACCGCCGACCTGCAGCGCCGCCGGGACATCCTGTTCGATGCGCTGAACAAGGCGGAAGGGCTGCATTGCGACAAGCCCGAGGGCGCGATGTACTGCTATTGCTCCTGCGCCGGCGCAATCGGCAAGCGCACGCCCGACGGCAAGACCATCGAGAACGACACCGACTTCACCATGTATCTGCTCGACCATGTCGGCGTCGCGGTGGTGCAGGGCGCGGCCTACGGCCTCTCCCCCTACTTCCGGGCGAGCTTCGTCGCGGCGACGGCGGACCTGATCCGCGGCGGCGAACTGATCCAGAAGGCCTGCGCCGACCTCCGCGACTGATTTACAAGTTTGCGCCCCCGCGCGATGATGCCGGAAGGTTGCAGTCGACGGGTCAATGAGGGGGCGCGCCGATGGCGGGTTGGCGGGAATGGGCGGCCGGCGCCGGGATGGGCGCGCTCGTCGGCTTCCTGATCGGGCTTTCGGTCAATTCGGTCGCGGGCGGCGTGTTGAGCGCGCTGGCCGCGCTGCTGGCGGCCCTGCTTGGCTTGAAGACGACGGGCGGCTTCGCCGGCCAGCCCATGCGGCTCTTCGGCTTCGGCGCCGCCTGCAGCGCGGCGTTGCTCGCCGGCGTGATGATCCGTGGCCATGACCTGCTGGCGCTTTCCATCAAAGACCGTGTCGCCCAGTGGCGCGAGGCCGGATATGCGCCGGAAACGGCGCTCGCCTACGCCTCCTGGCAGATCCTGGGCGTCAAACCCGACGACGTGACGATCGTCGAGCAGCCGACGCTCGACAAGCGGAGTTCGGTGCTGTTCGCCGGCACGGCGGAGACCTGCGCCAAGCTCGACCCGGCTGACCGCGATGCCGGCGGCTGGATCGACGCGGCCGCCTTCGAAGGCGGCGGCTGGGCGCTTGCCGCCAAAGTCGTCCGGGCGACGCCGCCGGACGGTCAGGCCGTCGCGATGCGCGCGGCGTGGGAGGCGATGTGCGCCGAACGCTGACGGCGGTCCTGCTCGGGGCGGCGGCGCTCGCGGGCGCGGCCGAAGCGGCGCGCGAGCTGCCTTCGGCCGAAGTGATCGCCAGCGCCCGCGCCGCCGTCGTCCGTGTGCAGGCGCGCGACTGCGCCGACGGCCAGGACCGGGACGGCAGCGGCTTCCTGTTCGGCGGCGCCGACAGGGTCGTGACGGCCCTGCACGTGGTCGCGAATTGCGGCCGGATCGCAATCTACCGGGAGGAGACCCAGGCGACGGTGCTGGCCCGCCTCGCCAAGAGCGATGCGCCGAGCGATCTCGCCATCCTGACGCTCGACCGCGCGCTGGCGGCGACGCCGCTTCCCCTGACGCAGGATGCGCTCAAGGTAAACGACCGCATGGTCGCGATCGGCTACGCCATCGGACAGCCGACCATGAGCGACACCGCGCTAAGGCTCGCGTCGGGCGAGAGCCGCCTTCGACACATGCTGAACACGGACGCCCGCCGCATGATCGAGACGGCGGGCGCGCCCGCGCTGGATCTCGAAATCCTGCGGCTCGACGGTCATCTGCTGCCGGGTCTTTCCGGCGCGCCGATCGTCGATGACCGGGGCCACGTCGTCGGCGTTGGCGACGGCGGCCTTGAAGGCGGGGCAGTCAGCATTTCCTGGGGCGTGCCGGCGGCCGCCCTCGCCCGCCTCGACGCTGCAACGGCGACGCCGCCGCCGCCCGTGGGCGTCGCGCGCGCGGCGCCCCTCTTCGCCGCCGACGCGCCGATGGCGGTCGAAGAGCCGGCGAGCGCCGAAGGCCTCATCTGCGGCGAACGCAGGTTCCGGAAGCTGCGCACCCGACCGTTCGCGGCCCTCGCCGAAACGTCGGACAGTCCCTTGGCGCTCGAAGCCTACAAGGCCGCGGCGGTGCAGGCAGGCATCGATCCGATGACATTCAGCTTCGACATCTACGTCGAGGCCGCGAGCGGCGCGGCGATCGCGATCCCGGCCGGCTGGACCGTTTCTGCGGAAACCGACGACGGCTACTGCGTCGCCGAGCATCCGGAACGGGCAGTCGAGGTCCGATTCCTCGGCCGAACCATTACGGACTACTTGCAAGGCTTTCAGACCGCCGCGGACGCGAGCGCAGCGCTGCTGGATGGCGGGCTCTACATCCCGCATCTCGATCTGGCATGGACCTATCCGGCGCCGTTCGTGCGGCCGGACGGGCTGATGGTCAACCGAACGGCGGCCGCGCTGGAGCCGCAGCCGTTCAGCGGGCTATCGCCGGGCTACGCGGTCGAAACAGTATTGCTGCGCGAAGACCTGCTGGTCGATGTCGTCGCTTTCGACCGCAGCCCCTGCCGCTATCAGCCCTATGCGCCCGGATGCGACCCGGCCCGGCCGGTGCCGATCGCCTTCGTCGAAGCGGCGCTCGGCGCCGGCCTTTCGACCATGCCCTGCGGCCCCGTCGGCGACGCAGCGCTCGTGCGGCAGCTGCTCGGGCCAGGCGCGCAGGCATGGCCGAACGCGTTCTGCACGGGCGGCTGAAGCGGCCGCCCGCGCCGAACAGCGGTCGTTACTTGCCGATCAGGGTCAGGAACTCACGGCGCAGTTCCGGGTCGCTCCGGAAGGCGCCGCGCATCGACGTCGTCACCGTGTCGACGCCCGGCATGTGCACGCCGCGTGTGGTCATGCACTGATGCTGCGCTTCGATGTAGACGGCGACGCCGCGCGGCTCGAGCACGGTTTCGATCGCGTTCGCGACCTGCGCCGTCATCGTCTCCTGCACCTGCATGCGCTTCGAATAGATTTCGACGACGCGCGCGAGCTTGGAAATGCCGACGACGCGGTTGTTCGGCAGATAGGCCACATGCGCCTTGCCGATGATCGGCACCATGTGGTGCTCGCAATGGCTTTCGACGCGGATATCGCGCATCAGCACGATCTCGTCGTAGCCGTCGACCTCCTCGAAGGTGCGGGACAGGACGTCGATCGGGTCCTGATTGTAGCCGGCGAAGAAGTCCTGCCAGGCCCGCACCACGCGATTGGGCGTGTCGATCAGGCCTTCACGGGTCGGGTCGTCGCCGGCCCAGCGGATCAGCGTGCGAACGGCGGCTTCGGCCTCCGCCCGGCTGGGACGCTCCTGGGCGGCCGCGGCGCTCGCATTCGCCGCGGCGGCAAGGTTGCGGTCAGTCACGTTGTCCATTGGCTCCTTTTCCGGCGAGCGGCCGATCCCGCCCACTCTTCAGTACGCTTACAGGCGGGTAAAATAGTATCAACCCGGTCGGATTGCGACCCTCGCCCGTGGCGCATTCCCGAAGTCTTTACGCATCAGGCCGTCCGTCGGATTTTAAAGAGCGGAATCATCAGGAAAATCGCGACGCACGCCGCCGTGTAGAGCGTGAAGGCGTCCAGAAATCCCAGCATGCCGGCCTGGCGCGCGACGCCGACGCTGACCCGGGCCAGACCGTCGGCCGCGCTCAAGTTCGCGGCGCCCGCGTCGACCGCGGCCGCGAGGTTCTCGTTGTAGGGGGTGATGAACTCGGTCAGGCGGCCATAGTTCTCCGTCGTCGAGCGGACCAAGGTCGTCACCGACAGGCTGATGAAGACGGACGAGCCGAGATTGCGTAGCAGGTGGAAGATCGACGAGGTTTCCGCCAGATAGGCCGGGTCGATCGTCCGGAAGCTCGCGACCGTGAGCGGCGGCCAGATCACGCCGACCGCGAAGCCCTGCATGGCGCTTGCCAGGGCCACATGCTGGAACGAAACGTCGAGCGAAAACGTCATCATCCAGGCGCCGGAGGCAAGCTGCACCGCGCAGCCCAGGACCAGCCCGATGCGCGGATCGAGCTTGCCGATCCACATCGCCGAGAAGAAACCGAAGATCGCGCCGGCGCCCCGGGCGCCCAGGAGTTCGCCGATCACCTGGTTCGGGAAGCCCAAGAGGCCCTGCAGCATGGGCGGAAACAGCACCATCGGCGTGAAATTCAGCATGCCGTAGATCGTGACGAAGATCAGGCCGAGCGCGTAGTTCCGGTCGGTCAGATGCTTCAGGTTCAGAAACGGCCTCGGCGAGGTCAGGCTGTGGGCGACGAAGAGGTAGAGCGCCAGGATCGCCACGCCCGCTTCGATCACGATCTCATAGGATTGAAACCAGTCCTGCCGGTTGCCGCGGTCGAGCATCAGCTGCATCGCGCCGACGGCGACGCAAAGCGTCAGGAACCCGGTCCAGTCGAGCCGTGCGGGCGAGCGCGCGCGGCTGTCCGGCAGGAACAGCAGCAGGCCGGCGAGGCCGACGGCGGCCGCAGGCACGATCATGTAGAACGCCCAGCGCCAATTGTAGAGATCGGCCAGATACCCGCCGAGCACGGGCCCGATCACCGGCCCGATGACGACGCCCATGCCGAAGATGGACGTCGCGAACGCCTGCTTGTCCTTCGGGTAGCTGTCGAGGATCGTCGCCTGGGCGAGCGGCACCAGCGGCGCGCCGAACGCGCCCTGGAAAATGCGGGCGACGACCAGGAACTCCAGGTTCGGCGCAAGCCCGCAGGCCAGCGTCGAGAGCATGAAGCCGAGCTGGCTGTAGATCATCGTCTGGCGACGGCCGAACTGGCCCGCGAGCCAGCCGGTCATGGGCGTCGCCACCGCCGTCGCCAGAATGTTGAACGTCACGACCCAGGCGATCTGGTCCTGGGTGGCGGAGAGCGAGCCCTGCATTTGCGGCAGGATCACGCTCACTACCAGAATGGTCGTCGCATAGAGCGTGGTCGCCATCGTCGCCGAGGCGAGGATCAGGCCACGCTGGAGGGACGTGTAATCTTCCGGGCGCTGTACCTTGATCGCCATCGGCCGCCCGGACCTGCCCCCCTAAAGGACTTCGAACAGACCCGCGGCGCCCATGCCGCCGCCGACGCACATCGTGCAGACGACGTGCTTCGCGCCGCGCCGCTTGCCCTCGATCAGGGCGTGGCCGACCATCCGCGCGCCCGACAT
>DAINCG010000114.1:7559-8788 GCA_036732525.1 Pseudomonadota bacterium
CGAGATGGCGCCGCCGTTGACGTTCAGAAGGTCGTTCGGAATGCCGAGCTTGTCGCGGCAGTAGATCACCTGCACCGCGAAGGCCTCGTTCAGCTCCCAGAGGCCGATATCGTCCATCTTCAGGCCGAAATTCTTCAGAAGCTTCGGCACGGCGTAGATCGGCCCGATGCCCATTTCGTCGGGCTCGCAGCCGGCGACCGCCATGCCGACATAGCGGCCGAGCGGCGCAAGCCCGCGGCGCGCGGCTTCGCCGGCCTCCATGACCACGGCCGCGCTGGCGCCGTCGGAAAGCTGGCTGGCGTTGCCGGCGGTGATCGAACCGCCCTCGATCACCGGCTTCAGGTTGGCAAGGCCTTCCGCGTTCGTCTCCGGGCGGTTGCCCTCATCCTTGTCGAGCGTGACCATCTGGCGGCTGGCCGCCTTGGTCTCGCGGTCGTAGACGACCTTCTCGACCGTCACGGGCACGATTTCGTCGTCGAACTTGCCCGCCGCCTGAGCGGCGGCCGTGCGCTGCTGCGACTGCAGGCCATAAGCGTCCTGCGCCTCGCGCGGGATCTTGTAACGGCTCGCCACCGTCTCCGCCGTATCCAGCATGGCCATGTAGATGTGCGGATGCTTGGCGACGAGGTTCGGATCCTGGGCGCGATAGCCGTTGCGATGTTCGTTCTGGACGAGGCTGATGCTTTCGAGCCCGCCGCCGACGACGACGTTCATCTGGTCGTCGATCACCTGCTTCGAGGCCGTCGCGATCGCCATCATGCCGGACGCACACTGCCGATCGACGCTCATGCCGGCGACGCTGGCCGGCAGACCGCCCGAAAGCCCGGCAAGCCGACCGATATTATAGCCGGTCGAACCCTGCTGCATGGCGGCGCCGATCACGCAGTCCTCCACCTCGGCCGGGTCGACTTTCGCCCGTTCGAGCGCGGCGCCGATGGCGTAGCCCGCCATGGTCGGCGCATCCAGGTCGTTGAACGCGCCGCGATAGGCCTTGCCGATCGGCGTACGGGCGGTCGAAACGATGACGGCTTCACGCATAGGAATTCTCCCCGGGTTTTATTGTCTGGTCGGCCGGCGCGACGCCGGTTCAAAGAATGTCGAGCACCGCTTCCGGCGGCCGGCCGAGCGCGGCCCGCTCGCCGTGGATCACAACCGGCCGCTCGATCAGGATCGGCGTCGCCGCCATGGCGGCGACGAGATCGCTCTCCGATTTCGCCGCGTCGTCGAGG
>DAINCG010000114.1:8798-9461 GCA_036732525.1 Pseudomonadota bacterium
CGGTTCGGCGTGATGGCGATCTCGAACACCGCATCGTCGAGGCCAAGCGCCTTGTATTCCTTTTCCTTCTTTCGCATCAGGCCGCGAGCATCGAGTCTCAGCATGGCGAGAACACGTTTAATTTCCGAGGCTTCCGGCGGAGTCTTCAAATACTCTACGACCTTCGGCGCAACGCCCTTCTCCTTGAGCAGCGCCAAGGTCTGGCGCGACTTCGAGCAGCGCGGATTGTGCCAGATCACGATTTCGTCGCGCATCGGCGATCTCCTGGGTAGGTCTAACCGGCAAGCGCGGCTTCGATCGCCGCGAGCGCTTCCGCCGCCTTGCCGCCATCGGGCCCGCCCGCCTGAGCCATGTCCGGGCGCCCGCCGCCGCCCTTGCCGCCGACGACGGCGGCGCCGGCGCGCACCAATGGCACCGCATCGACCTTGCCCTTGAGGTCCTCGGTGACGGCGACAACCAATGAGGCCTTGCCCTCGTCCTCCGCGACGATCGCGACGACGCCGGATCCGACCTGGGCCTTGAGCGCATCCGCCATGCCACGGAGTTCCCGCGCCGGCACGCCCGCGAGGGTGCGGCCGATAAAGCCGTGGCCGCCGACCTGACGGACGTCCGGCTTCTCCGCGCCGCCGCCGCCGGCCGCGAGCTTGCGGCGGAGGTCGGCGG
>DAINCG010000114.1:9512-12168 GCA_036732525.1 Pseudomonadota bacterium
CGCAGCGCGGCCGCGACCTGGTCGAGCAAATGACGCCGCTCGCTCGCATAGGCCTCGGCGCCGGCCCCGGTCACCGCCTCGATCCGCCGGACGCCGGCCGCGACCGCGCTCTCGGAGACGACGACGAAATTGCCGATATCGCCCGTGCGCTCGACATGCGTGCCGCCGCAGAGCTCGACCGACCATTCCTTGTTCGCGTCCGGGCCGGCAGGACCGCCCATGCTGACCACGCGCACCTCGTCGCCGTATTTCTCGCCGAAGAGCGCCATGGCCCCTGCTTCGATCGCCTGATCGGTCGGCATGACGCGCGTCGAGACGGCGCTGTTCATGCGGATGCGGTCGTTGACCGCCTCGGCGACGGACCGGATCTCATCCGACGTAATCGGCTTTGGGTGCGAAATGTCGAAGCGCAGCCGTCCGGGCGCCACGAGCGAGCCCTTCTGCGCGACATGCTCGCCAAGCGCATCCCGCAGGGCGGCATGCAGCAGGTGGGTGGCGGAATGGTTCCGCCGTATCTGGCTGCGGCGGCCATGATCGACGACGAGTTCAACCGGCGTCCCGACCTTGAGGACGCCGCTCTCGACCTCGACAGTGTGGGCCCAAAGGTCGCCCAGATGTTTCTGCACATCGACGACCTTGACGGCGAGCCCGTCGGGCCCGGTCATCCGACCGGAATCGCCGACCTGACCGCCCGATTCCGCATAGAACGGCGTCTGGTTGAGCAGGACGACGCCGGTCTCGCCGGCCGAAAGCCGCTCGGCCTCCGCGCCATCGGCGACGATGGCGGCGACGACGCCTTCCGCCTGCTCCTTGGCATAACCCAGGAACTCCGTCGGACCGAGCCGGTCGCGCAGATCGTACCAGAGCGACGCATCGGCCGCGTCGCCGGACCCGGCCCAGGCCTGACGGGCCGCAGCCCGCTGGCGCTCCATGGCCGCATCGAAGCCGGCCGTGTCGACCGACCGGCCCTGGCCGCGCAGAATGTCCTGCGTCAGGTCGAGCGGGAAGCCGTAGGTGTCATAGAGCCGGAAGGCGGTTTCGCCGTCGAGCGCCTGGCCCTCCCCGAGCTTCTCGGTCGCGTCGTCGAGCAGCCGGAGGCCGCGATCGAGCGTCGCCTTGAAGCGCTGCTCCTCGAGCAGCAACGTCTCCTCGATCAGGGGCAGCGCCCGGCGGAGCTCCGGATAGTCGTCGCCCATCTCGCGGGCGAGCGTCGGCGCGATCCGGCAAAGCAGCGGGTCCTCCGCGCCCAGCATGTGCGCATGGCGCATGCCGCGCCGCATGATCCGGCGGAGGACGTAGCCGCGCCCTTCGTTCGAGGGCAGCACGCCGTCGGCGATCAGGAAGGACGAGGCCCGGACATGGTCGGCGATGACCCGGTGCGACGCCTTCTGGGGGCCGTCGGGATCGATGCTGGTCTTGTGCGCAACGTCCTCGATCAGGGCGCGCATCAGGTCGATGTCGTAGTTGTCGTGCTTGCCCTGCAGCACGGCCGCCACGCGCTCGAGCCCCATGCCGGTGTCGATCGACGGCCGCGGCAGATCGACCCGCTCGTCCTTGGTCAACTGCTCGAACTGCATGAAGACCAGGTTCCAGATCTCGATGAACCGGTCGCCGTCCTCGTCGGGCGATCCGGGCGGGCCGCCGGGGATGCCGGGGCCATGGTCGAAGAAGATTTCCGAGCATGGCCCGCAGGGGCCGGTCTCGCCCATCGACCAGAAATTATCGGAGGTCGGAATGCGGATGATGCGGTCGTCGGAGAGGCCCGCAATCTGCTTCCAGAGGCGCGCCGCATCGTCGTCTTCGGAAAATACGGTGACAAGCAGCTTGTCCGCCGGCAGGCCGAACTCTTTCGTCACCAGGTTCCAGGCGAGTTCGATCGCCAGGTCCTTGAAATAGTCCCCGAAGGAAAAATTCCCGAGCATCTCGAAGAAGGTGTGATGACGGGCGGTGTAGCCGACGTTCTCGAGGTCGTTGTGCTTGCCGCCGGCGCGCACGCATTTCTGCGACGTCGTCGCCCGGTTGTAGGGCCGGTGCTCGACGCCGGTGAAGACGTTCTTGAACTGCACCATGCCGGCGTTGGTGAAGAGAAGCGTCGGGTCGTTGTTCGGCACCAGCGGGCTCGACGGCACGATCTGGTGGCCGTTCTTTTCGAAATAACCGAGAAACGCCCGTCGAATCCCGTTTGCCGTCTCCATAAAATCCGCCCCGTCTGCGAAGGTCGCCGCCGCCGCGCCTTACCAGCGCGGCCCGAGCCGCGATCTAGCCCGCGCGCGACGAATCTGTCCAGAGGGCGGCCCCGCCAAGACGCATCCCGGCGGGCGCCAAATGGCCTGCGGCGCCGCCGCTCAGACGGCCCCTTCCTCCTCCTCGAGGCTCGGCTCGTCCGTGATCATCTTCTCCGCGACGAGCCCGGCATTCTGGCGGATCCGGGTCTCGATGACGCGCGCAACGTCCGGGTTTTCGGCGAGGAACGTCTTTGCGTTCTCCCGCCCCTGCCCGAGGCGCTCGCCGTCGAACGAGAACCAGGAGCCCGACTTCTCGACGATGTTCGCCTTGACGCCGAGATCGATCAGCTCGCCGGTCTTCGAGACGCCCTGACCGTACATGATGTCGAACTCGACCTGCTTGAAGGGCGGCGCGACCTTGTTCTTCACCA
>DAINCG010000115.1:0-12138 GCA_036732525.1 Pseudomonadota bacterium
CGGTGCGGGGCGACAGCCGCCAGACCCTCCGCGGCGACGACCGCCAGCCCGTCCGCGCCGCGGCCGAGAGCCGCCGCAGCGATTTCGGAGAGCGCCGGTTCGGCCGCTTCCCGGTTCCGTTCGATCCAGGCGACGACCGCGGCCGGATCGCCCGCCGCGGCGGCCAGACGCGCCCAGGCGCGATCCGACTTCGGCGACGGCCGGCGGACGCGCGCGGCCGCGAAGTGCGGCAGCGCCTGTTCCGCAAGGCCGGCGTTCAGAAAGTACTGCGACATCGGGTCGAGCAATTCGGGCGATGCGTCTTCCGGCGCCGGGAAGCGGCGCGCGGCGATGGCCGCGGTCTCCCGATCGCCGAGCCGCGCGGCGAGAGCCGCGATCTCGACATTTGCCGCAGCGGTGAGGCCGGGCGCGTGCATGGCCGCCCGCAGACGCTCCCGCGCCAAGGCGGCGTCGCCCCTGGCGTCGGCGAGCCGCACGCCGAGCAGTGGCGCGGCCCTGAGCGGCGCCTGCTCCAGGTCGGCCGCCAGCGCAGCCGCGCGCGTCGCCTCGCCCGCGTCCAGCAGGAAGGCGACGACGGCGGCCTGCCGCTCCGGCGTGAGCGATTTCAGTTCCGGCGCATCCGGCAGCAGCCGCAAGGTGTCCCGGTCGCCGGCGTCAACCAGAACGCCAAGCGCCTCAAGCCGGAGTTCCGGCGTCATCGGCGCCTGCTGGGCCAGCTTCGCCTCGCGGATCGCGCCGACGGGGTCGCCGACCGCGAGCAGGAGGTCGGCCCGCGCGAGACGCATCGCGGGGTCGGTTCCCTCCGGCTGCCGCTCCAGCATCGCGCGCGCCGCCTCGGGATGGCCGTAGGCATTGAAGGTCTCGACATAGACGGCGGCCGATACGGGCGACTCGAGGCTTTCGGCGACATGCCGTTCGGCGATCGCAATCGCGGCCTCGAGGTCGTCGAGGTCGAGCGCGAGCCGGAAGGCGAAAATGCCGTCCGCGGCCGTCGTGTCGCGCTTTGGCAGGTCGCCGAGCACGTCGAGCGCCGCCCGCAATTCGCCGTCGCGCGCCAAGAGCCGCGCAAGCCGCCGGAGCCTGGTCGGCGACGCGGCCTTCGCCGCGCGCAACCGGCCGAGGAACGCGATCTCGCGCGGCGTATCCTGGCGGTCCTGCGCCGCCGCGGCCGCGCGGCCGAGCACCGCCGGATCGTCCGACTGCTCCGCCAATTGCGTCAGGAGGCGGTAGTAGTCCTCCATTCGCTGACCGTCATGATAGGTCGCCAGGAGCGCGGCTTCCGCCTGCCGGTGGCCCGGTTCGCGGGCGAGGAAGGCGTCGAACGCGTCGATCGCCCGGTCGACGTCGCCGGCGCCCAGATAGGCCCGGGCAAGCTGTGCGAGCGTCGCTTCGGACCGGTCTCCGGCGCGCCAGGCGGCCTCATAATTCGCGACCGCCGCGTCGTAGCTCTTGTCGCGGAGATCCATCGCCGCGATCTCGCCGTCGCCCGGCAGCATCGCGAGGCTGAGGGCGAACGCAGCCGCGGCGAAGACGCCGGCCGCGATGGGCGCCGGGCCTCTCATCGATCGCGTCCCGCCTGCGCCAGGTCGCGCCGGATCACACGGATGTCGAGGCCGTCGATGCCGTCGGCCTCGACGACGAATGCGAGACCGCCGTCAGCGTCCGTCCGCGCCTCGCCATGCCAGACGGGCGCGCCGTTCCGCGACGCTTCGATCCGATAGACGCCGTCCTTGACCGCGCGCCATTGGAAGGCGCCGGCGCCAAATCCCGCCGCGCGAAAACCGAAACCGCCTTCGAAGGTCCGGAAAGCTTCCGTCGGCCAGCGGGCGTGCGCGAGATATGGCCGGGACGCCGGCGCTGCCGGGGCGAGCGCGACCGTCGGCGCTTCCGCTTCGGGGTCGAGCGCCACGTAGAGGTCGCCATTGACCACCCGATGGCCAAGGACGCCACGGCTGCGGACGTAGTCGATACCGCGATCGCCGCCCGCGAAACGCACGGTCTGCAAAGCGCCGCGGTTCAGGACCCGCCAGCTTGCCGGGCCCAGGCGCTCGATCCGCGCTTCGAAAAATCCGTTCGCGATGCGGACGTAGTCCGACGTCCGGACAGGCGCGATTTCGGCGGCCCGCGCGGCTTCGAGGTTCTGCAGCAGCGCGTTCAGGGCGGCCGTCTTTTCGCCGGAATACATGTGGTAGTAGACGTTGTGCGGCAGCAGCCGGCGCGGCGCGTCGGTCCGGCGCAGCGTTTCGTCAAGGAAGCTGAAGCCGAAGAAGCGGCGCGACCAGAGGTCGGTGTAGGTGTTTTCGTTGCTGGTCGAGGCGTAGATCTGGCGCACGCCTTCAAACTCGACGCCGACCGCTGCGACATTCGCAACGGAGGGATATTCGGGGTCGAGGCGCGAATCGCCGCCATTGATGTTCAGCAGGCCGGCGCGATCTGCCAGCCGAACCGCTTCCGCGAACGGCTTGGTGTTGCCCGACCACTGCACCAGCTCGACCCGCTTGCCGGGCGGCAGGAACCTGGCGACATAGGCGCCGGCGCCGACCATTTCGCCGGCGAGATCGAAGGGGTGCAGGCTGTAGGCGCGCGCGGAATCGTAGCCCAAGAGCGGGTCTTCGCCGCCCGCCGGTCCGCGCTTCTGCCGCCGGCCGTAGCCGCCGGCGATGGAAAGCTCGGCCTCCAATTTCGCGTCGTAGTGCTGAAAGAAGCCCCAGGCGAACGGGTGCGAGTAGGTATGATGCGCGGCCTCCACCTGCGCGGCGGCGAAGATGCGGCGCGCCGCCGCCTGGGCCGGCGCCGTGCCAAGCCAGGCCGGGTCCAGGTCCGCCGCGATTGGCGCGACGGTCACCGGCAGTTCCGGATAGGCGGCGATCGCGCGTTCGAAAATCACGTCGGCCGACAGCGTGGGATGGTCCCGATAGGCCTCCACCGTCGAGAGGCTGCGCCAGCCGTCGCCGTCGATATGGCTGTAGTAGAGCCGGCGGCCGACGATGGTGGTGACGTCCGGCTTCGGCATGTCGTCCGTTCCGAAGGCGCGCGCGAAAAATGCGAAGGGATCGACGATCCAGCGGGTGCGGTCGTCGGACGACGCAAGCCGGATATCGTAGCCGGACTGGGCGAAGCCGCCGTTCGGACCGGTCGCGACGAGCAGGCCCCGTTCGCCGGTCGGCCCGTCGATGTCGGCGGCCAGATGCGCCGTGGCCGGCGATCAGCGCCGATTCCTGGAACGGCTGCGGATCCTGCGCCACGTCCCACTCGAAACCGGCGACAGCGGGATCTTTGACGGTGAAGCGCGTCTTGTAGGCGGCCTCGACGAAGCGCTCGCCATAGTCGACGCCGAGCCGGGCCATCAGCCGGCGCGCCGCGGCGAACGTCGCAAGATCGGCCGATTCCGAAAGTCCGCCCGCGAGGTTGCCCATGATCACGTAGCGGTAGCCAGCGTCGATCACCGCGCTCGCCCAGTCCATGTAGACCCGGGCGTCGCTCGGCTTGTCGTCGTAGAGCCAGGCGAGAACCCCGCGAACGTCGTCGAAGGCGTCCGGCGGCGGGTATCCGGCGGCAAGGTCCCAGAATCTGAGTTTCAGGCCCAGGTGATTGAGCGGCATCGCCGCATAACGCTGGACGCGCGTCGTGCGGACATCCCGATCGATGCGGGAATCGTACAGGGCCAGCACCGTCCGCGGTTCGGCGCGCGCCTCGGCGACGGCCGGCGATGCGTCGTTCGGCTTGGGCGCCGGCGCGGGGGCCGCGGCCGCGGCGCCGGCAAGCAGCGCCAGACCGGCCGCCGCCATGATGGCGGCCCGGCGCATCATGCGAGCGACTGCCGAAGAACGTCCGCGAAGCGCTTCAGGTCGAGCGGCTTCGAGATGTAACCGTCGAAGCCGGCCGCAAGGAACGTCGCCTCGTCGGTAGCGCCCGCGAGCGTCGTCACGGCGACAACCGGGGTCGATCCCACTTCGCGGTCCGCCCGGATCTGCTGCAGAGCTTCAAGCCCGGTGCCGCCAGGCATGACGATGTCCATCAGCACGACATCGGGCTTGAGCTGCCGGACAGCCTCGACCGCTTCGGCTGCGCTCGCCGCCTCGACCGCATACCAGCCCATCTCGCCGACGAAATCGGCGATCAGACGACGGATCAGGGCGTTGTCGTCGACCACGAGCACGGTCTTCCGCCGGGCTATCGGGGGCGCGGCCATTTCCTCTGCGACGACTGACATTTCGGAGCGACTTCCAACTTGGCAAGAGGCCGCGAGGCCGTTCGCGGCGACAGCCAAAGGGGTAGCCGTTAATCCCTTTTTTTTGGTTACTCATACAGAAATGGCGTCGAGACCGATTGCAAGGAGGCTCTCCGATGGCGGAGGCCGAGCTCGGCGCGCGCATCCTCATCGTCGAGGACACCCCGCCGCTGGCGGAAATGTACAAGCAGTTCGTGGCGGCGGACGGCCATATGGCCGACCACGCGCCCGACGGCGCATCCGCGTCCGCCATGGTCGCGGACTCCGCCTATGACGTCGTTCTGCTCGACCTGCAGCTGCCGGACATGAACGGCCTCGACATTCTTTCAGAGATCAAATCCTCGCCGTCGCGCCCCGCCGTAGTCGTCGCGACCGCGCACGGCACCGTCGGCAAGGCGGTCGAGGCGATGCGCGCCGGCGCGGACGATTTCCTCGTGAAGCCGTTCAACGGCGATCGGCTGATCGTCACGCTCCGCAACGTGATCCAGAAGAAGCGCCTGACCGGCATCGTCGAGACGATCGGGCCGGACAGCGGCGAAAAGGCCTTCCAGGGGATCGTCGGCGAATCGCTCGCCATGCAGGCGATCTACCGGATCATCGAAAGCGCGGCCCCCAGCAAGGCGAGCGTCTTCGTGACCGGCGAGTCCGGCACCGGCAAGGAACTGTGCGCGGCGGCGATCCACAAGCGGAGTCCACGCGCCGGCAAGCCCTTCGTCGCGATCAATTGCGGCGCCATCCCGCACGACCTGATGGAAAGCGAAATCTTCGGCCACGTGAAAGGCGCGTTCACCGGCGCCACGGCCGACCGCATCGGCGCCGCCGCCCGGGCCGACGGCGGCACGCTCTTCCTCGACGAACTCGGCGAAATGCCGCTCGACCTGCAGGTCAAGCTGCTGCGCTTCGTCCAGACCGGCACGTTCACCCGCGTCGGCAGCGGCCGGCCCGAGGCGGTCGACGTGCGCTTCGTCGCCGCCACCAACCGGGACCCGCTGGCGGAAGTCGCGGCGAGCCGGTTCCGGGAGGACCTCTACTATCGCCTGCACGTCATCCCCATCCACATGCCGCCGCTGCGCGACCGGGGCGAGGACGTGCTGTTGCTGGCGGAGACGTTCCTGGCCGAAATGTCGGAGGAGGAAGGCCGGCGCTATCGCGGCTTCGACGGCGAAGCGCGCCAGTTGCTGATGGCCTATCCGTGGCCGGGCAATGTTCGCGAGCTTCAGAACGTCATCCGCAACGTCGTGGTTCTTAACGATGCGGAAGCGATCGACGCGGAGATGCTGCGCTCCGCCTTGCCGGATCTCCGGCCTGGATTCGCAGAACGCGACGCAATCCGCGTCGCGCATCGCTTCGCGGAACGCCGGACGACCGCGGTTCCAGAGCCGATCGAAACAACGCCGACGGGCGACCAGACCACCCTGCTCGACGACCTGCCGATCATGCCGCTCGCCGAACTTGAGCGCCGGATGATCGATAAGGCCCTCAAGGCGACCGGTCAGAACGTGCCTCGCGCCGCCGCCCTGCTGGAGGTGAGCCCGTCGACGGTCTATCGCAAGCTGCAGCGCTGGGGCATCGACGTCGGCGCCGCCTGAACGGCAGCGCCTGCTATCCCTGCTTCCTTATTTCCGCCCGCGCCGCCATCGCGTCGAACGTCCGGCGGGCGAGATTGTCGATGTCGACCAGGATGCGGGCCGCGTCGTCGAAGGCGCGGTCGCGGACGGCGACCAGCAGACGTCGAGACTCCCTTGCAAGTCCAGTCGCGCCAAAGGCTTCACAGCTTTCCGCGAGCGATTCCGATTCCGTCTGCATCCGATAGAGATCACCCGAATTGACGGCGTCCCAGATGTCGTCGAGGCGACCGCGACAGTCTTCCGCGATCGCCTTGAACAGCGCCTCCGCCCGGTCCGGCGACGACGCGAGCGCGAGGCCGTCGACGAAGGCGACGTCGAGAAAGCCGTTCGCGGATTCCGCCCGGCGCCTGAGCGCGCGCTCCTTCGCGGCGGCGACGGCGTGGCGTCCGAAAATGAAGGCGAGCAGCGCTCCGGCGAACGCCGCGCAGCCGAATCCGATAAAGCCGAGCCCGATCACCTGCGACCATGGCACGGCCGCATAGGCTTCGACGACTTGGCCTCCTTGCATGATGCGCTCTCCAACGCGTGAATTTCCCGGCAGTCAGCTACGCAAATTACGTGCCAGACCTGCGATGCGTAAGCGGGACGGAAACCAGCAGGATTACAGGTATTTTCGCTAACCTGCCCCTAACGGCGCCGCCCGCATCCTGATCGCCGTCGAAACAGGCGACAGGAGAATGCGGGCAATGGCGAAGTACCTGGTCACGGGCGGTTGCGGCTTCATCGGATCCCATCTGGCCGATGCGCTTGTCGATGCCGGCCACACGGTCCACATCCTGGACGACCTGTCGACGGGCCGCCTCGACAATGCGCCGCCTGAGGCCGAAATCCGGATCGGCGACGTCGCCGATCCCCTGGTCGCCTTGAACGCCCTGGAAGGCATGGACGGCTGCTACCACCTCGCCGCGGTCGCCTCCGTCGAGCGCGCCAACCTGCACTGGCTGCAGACGCACCGTATCAATCTTTCCGCCACGGTCGGACTGTTCGAAGCGGCGAAGGAGCTCGGCCGTCTGCCGGTCGTCTACGCGTCGTCAGCAGCCGTCTACGGCTCGAACCAGGACACGCCGCTGAAGGAAAGCGCCGAGACGAAGCCGCTGACCGCCTATGGCGCCGACAAGCTCGGCTGCGAGCAGCACGCACGCGTCGCCGGGGGCGTGCACGGCATCCCGACCGCTGGCCTCAGGTTCTTCAACGTCTACGGCCCCCGGCAGGACCCGAAGTCGCCCTATTCCGGCGTCATCTCGATCTTCTGCGACCGGATCGCGGCCGGTCAGCCCGTCACCGTGTTCGGCGACGGCGGCCAGGAACGCGATTTCGTCCACGTATCGAACGTCGTCGAGCGCCTTCAGCAGGCGATGGCGAACACGTCGGTCGAGGCGCCGGTCTACAACGTCTGCACCGGCCGGCCGACCACCGTCCGCCAACTGCCGGAGATCATCGGCAAGATTTTGGGCAAGCGCCCGGACGTCCGGTCCGGCCCGCCGCGCGACGGCGACATTCGCCGCTCGCTCGGCGATCCGGCCCATGCGAACGCGCTCTTGGGCGCGGCGACGCCGCTCACGCTCGCCGAAGGCCTGGCCGGCATGCTGACCGGCCGGAAGGCCGGTCAGGCCGCCTGAACCCGGATCGGAAGACGGGCTTCAGGCCGGCGGGTCGCAGGGCACGGTGCCCATCTGGCCCGGCGTCGACAGTTCGAGGATCTCAAGGTCGTCGGACGTGCCGAACTCGTTATGCTTCATTCCGCCCGGGATGAAGAGCGATTCGCCGGCTTTGACCCGCATGCTGTCGCCGCTCTCGAACTCCAGGTCGACCCAGCCCTTGATCACGTAGACGAACTGGCCGTCGCACTCGTGATAGTGCCAGCCGGTGGGCTCCGTCATGCCGCGGATCGCCGTCATGGTCTGCGCGCGCAGCACGCCGTTCGACGCATCCATCACGCCGAGGTCGCGATACTTGAAGAAGTCGCGCCGGCCGTCGACCAGCGGCGCGGACTCGGCGGTCGCGTGGGCGATACGGCCTTTCGGCGCGGGGGTCTTGGCGCTATCGGGCATAGTGGCTCCTCCCATTCCGTTCGTGGCCGCCGGCGCCGGCAAGGCCCCGGCGCACGCTTCCCAAGGCGGGCGCGGCTGCACTAACCTTCGCGCAAATCCGGGGAAAAGGAAACGCCGCCCATGCGCATCATCTGCCAGCTGCCGACCGACGATTGGGACCGCGCCGCGGCCCGCGCGAAATGGGCGGAGGACGCCGGATATGACGGCGTGACCACGTCCGAATTGGCGCACGACCCGTTCATGCCGCTGGCGCTCGCAGCGAAGGCGACGGAGCACGTTGCGCTCGGCACGTCGATCGCCGTCGCCTTCCCGCGCAGCCCAATGATCATGGCGAATATCGGCTGGGATCTGAACGCTCAGTCCGGCGGGCGCTTCGAGCTTGGCCTCGGATCCCAGGTGAAGGGCCACAACGAGCGCCGTTTCTCGACGCCCTGGGTCGCGCCGGTGCCGCGGCTCCGCGAGTATGTCGAGGCGATGCGGGCGATCTGGCGCTGCTGGGAAAACGGCGAGAAGTTGAACTTCGAAGGCGAGCACTACCGCTTCACGCTGATGACCCCGGAGTTCTCGCCGCCCAAGGCCGGCGTCCGGCCCCCGCCGATCACGGTGGCCGCCGTCGGCCCGGACATGCTGCGCATGGCCGGCCGCGTCGCGGACGGCGTGCGTCTGCACGGCTTCTGCACCCGGAAGTACATCGAGAACGTCTGCATGCCGCGGGTCGAAGAGGGCATGGCGCGGTCGGGCCGCATCCGTCCTGCGTTCGAGGTCTCCGGCGGCGGGTTTATCGCGACCGGACCGGACGCCGCCGCGGTTCAGGCGAAGCTCGACTGGGTGCGCTACCGCGTGGGCTTCTACGGCTCGACCCGCACCTATCTTCCGGTCTTCGAACAGCATAGACTGGAGGACCTCGGCCTCAAGCTGCACAAGCTCTCGGTCGAAGGGAAATGGAACGAGTTGGCGGCCCAGGTCTCGGACGACGTCGCGCGGCTCTTCGCTGCCGTGGGCGACTACGAGGCGCTGCCCGCGGCGGCGGAGGAACGCTATGGCGGCGTCGTCACGCTGCGCCTCGACCTGCCGGACGACATCGATCCCGACCGCCATCGCGACCTGGTCGCGAAGCTGAAAGCGATCCCGAGCCGGTTCGAGGCGTTCGCCGCCGCCGCTTGAGCCGGAAGCAGCGCCGGGCGCGTCAGCGTCCGGTGACGTCCGCCTTCAGTCGCGCCAGAAGCTCGGGGCTCGCCGCGCCCGTGGACGGCATGCCGTGCTTCGTTTCATAGGCGCGGATAGCTTCTGGGGTCGCGGCGTCATTCTCGAACTCGCCATCGAGCGGACCGTCATAGTGGCCGAGCGCGCGCAGGTAGCGCCGCGCCATCAGCGTCGAAAAGTAGCCTTCGCGCTTCGACCAGTCCCAGAAATCCGGCTGCAACTCTGCGGCCTTGTCCAATTCCGCCGCCGCCTCGTCGCGGCGTCCCATCTGCCAATAGACGAAGGCGCGGCTGTCGCGCGCCTGGAAGTGGTTCGGCTCGATCGCCAGCGCGGCGTCGCAGTCCTTGAGCGCCGCCTTCGGCTCCGGCTTCAGCGCCAGCGTCCAGCAGCGCGCGTTGAGCGCGTCGGCGTCCCTGGGCGCGAGCGCCACGAGCTTGTCGACGGCGTCTTCCGCCCGGTCGAATCGCGCGACCTCCGTGAACGCGACGGCGGCGGCGTCGAGCGCCGACCGGTCCGCCGGCGCGAGATCGACCGCGCGTCCGGCGTCCGCCGCGGCGCGGGCGTACTTGCCCGTGGCCATGTAGATGCGCGACCGCACGACGTAGGCGGAGGTGAGTTCCGGATCGAGCTTCAGGGCGGCGCGGGCGTCGCCGAGCGCCGCGTCCGGGCGCGCCATGGCGAGGTTGACGTAGGCGCGGACCAGACGCACGCGAGCGACATCGGGCGCGATCTCGACCGCCTCGTCCATGTCGCCGAGCGCAAACGCCGGACGGCCCTGACGCAGATAGGCTTCGGCGCGCAGCATGTAGCCGGCGGGATTGCCGCGCTGCAGGTCGATCGCCCGCGACGCGTCGCCGATCGCGGCGGAAGCGTCGTCAAGCGCCAGATGGGCGGCCCCGCGCGACAGCAGCGCGGCGGCGAACTCCGGCGCGCGGCTGACTGCGGCGTCGGCGGCATCCAGCGCCGCGGCCGGCTGGTTGGACAGTCTGAGGCCTTCCGCCAGCCCCAGATTCGCGAGCGCCGCCGCCTGATTGGACAAACGGCGCTGTTCAAGCACCTGACGGCAGGCCTTCAGCCGTTCTTCCGGGCTCATCGGCGCGAAAGCGCATACGCCCGCCAGCGCGAGTTGGCGCCGTTCTGGCGGCGCGTCGTTCTGCGCATGCGACGCCTGACCGATCGTCGTCAGCAATAGTGTCGCCAGCAGCAGCGCGACGCCTTTCATGCAAGGACCCTCCTGTCCGAATCCGGAGCATGTTCCCCGTACCATCTAGATATGGCGCGCGGCAGGCGCAGTCGATGGCTTCTGACGTCGCCGTGACGGCAATTTAGGCCGCCTTAACCGCGATAGAGGACCGTGTGGCGACAGCCGTCCGACCTGCGAACAAGATTCCGGAACCCGACCATGCTGACAGGCATTCCCATTCGCGTCCGTCTACCCATCGTCATCGCCCTGGTCGGCGTCCTTGCCGCGGCCGCAGTCGGCGGCGCGAGCTATTTCGCCTCGGCGGACCGGCTGCATGTGGACGCCGACGTCCGGCTGGCTTCGATCGCGCGCGATCGCGCGCGCTACCTTGATACGTGGCTGAACGATATCGCGGCCGATCTGGCGGAAATGGCCGCCAAGGATTCGACGCTGCAGGCGCTGAACGGCCTGCGCAGCGGCTGGAACTCCGTCGGCGGCGACGCCGGCGCGGCGCTGCAGGCGGCCTACATCACCGATAACCCGCACCCGACCGGTCAAAAGCAGGAATTGTTGAATTCCGGCCGTCAAGAACTCTACGACCCGATGCACGAGGCCTATCACCCGGATTTCAAACGGCATCAGGAAACGCGCGGCTACTACGACCTGTTCCTGTTCGATCTGGACGGCAATCTGATCTACACGGTGTTCAAGGAAACGGACTACGGCACGAACATGAACCACGGTCCGTGGAAGGCCAGCGGTCTGGCGGAGGCCTTCCGGGACGTCGTCGCGCGGAAGGACCCGAACTACACGGCCTTTCGCGATTTCGCCGCCTATGCGCCGAGCAACGGCGCGCCTGCCAGCTTCATCGCGCGTCTGATCGTCGACCGGAAGGGCGCCCCGGCGGGCGTGATCGCCTTCCAGATGCCGATCGATCGCCTGAGCGCGGCGGCGAGCGCGGAAGACCTGATCGGCGAGGGCGGAGAGATCGTCCTGGTCGGCGCTGACGGTCTGATGCGGAACGACCTGGCCGCAACGACGGAGTCGGAACTCCTTCAGCCTGCGCCAAAAGCGTTTCTGCCGGACGCCATGTCGGCCGTCGCGACGGGCGACGTCATCGAAGGACGCGGCGGCCAGTCCGTCATCGCGCGCGCGGCGGTCACGCAGAACCCGCTGGTCGACTGGCACGTCGTCGCGAGCGTGCCCGAGACGACGGCGATGGCCGGCGCGCACGACGCGTTCATGGCCGCGGCCAAGGCGACGGGGATTGCGATCCTGGCCATTCTGGCGATCGCGATCTTCGTCGCCCGGCCGATCGCCGCATTGACGGCCTCCATGGACCGGATCGCCGCCGGCGATCTCTCGATCGATCTTCCGGTCGCCAAGCGCGGCGACGAGATCGGCGCGATGGGGCGCGCCACGCTCGCCTTCCGCGACGGTCTGCGCGAGGCCGAGGCGATCAAGGCGCGGGCCGACGCCGACAAGGCGGCGGCGGAGGCAAGCCGAAAGGCGGAGCTGGCGCAACTGGCCGACCGTTTCGAAAGCACGGTCGGCGCGGTCATCGGCGCGGTCAACGCCGCATCGGAAGAACTCCACGCGTCGGCGCAATCCATGGCCAACCTGGCTCAATCGTCCGGCCGCGACGCCGCGACCGCGTCCGAAGCGACGGCGACGGCGACGCAAGCCGTCGCCGCCATGGCCGGCAGCGTCGACGAACTCAACCATTCGATCACCGAGATCTCATCCCAGGTGCAGCTATCCTCCTCGATCGCGATCGACGCGTCCGACAAGGCGGCGCGCACCAGCGAGACGGTCGAGAAGCTGAACCAGGCGGCGGAGCAG
>DAINCG010000116.1:0-1818 GCA_036732525.1 Pseudomonadota bacterium
GGCGAGTGTCGCGGCGCGGAAGCCTTCGACATGCTGCAGGCCATGAACACGGGCCATGACGGTTCGATGTCCACGCTTCACTCGAACAGCCCGCGCGACGCGCTGATCCGCCTCGAGAACATGCTGCTGATGGGCGCGGTCAACATGCCGCTGCTCGCCATACGCCGCCAGATCGCCGGCGCCGTTCACCTGATCGTACAGATCGCCCGTATGCGCGACGGCATGCGGCGTATCCAGTCGGTGACGGAGATCGTCGGCATGGAAGGCGACGTCATCGTGACC
The DNA here is from genome assembly GCA_036732525.1 of Pseudomonadota bacterium. Classification (GTDB taxonomy): domain Bacteria; phylum Pseudomonadota; class Alphaproteobacteria; order Bin95; family Bin95; genus VMCJ01. The sequence continues at coordinate 283 of DAINCG010000116.1, forward strand.
CAGGACCTCTTCACCTTCGAGTTCGAAGGCGAAGGTCCCGACGGGCGCCTCATGGGCGACTTCAAGTCTTCGGGCGTGCGGCCGCGCTTCCTGGAAAAGGCGCGGATGTACAACCTGGACCAGGCCCTGCTCGAGACGATGAAATAGCCATGAATTTCTTCGAATCCGAAGCCAACCTGATCGCGATCGCCGTCTTCGTCGTCATGGCGGCCGTCGGCGTCGTCATCGCCCAGGTCCTCGCGAAGCGCGGCGACCGGCACGCCTCGCTTCGGCGGCGGCTGAACTACGTTTCGAACAAGCAGGCGGACTCCGCGCTCGACAAGGAGCTCGCGATCGACGCCGACGTGTTCGGCGACGGCGCGGACCGGCAGCGGGAAGGCCGCATCGCGCGGCTGACGCAACGCCTCGACCAGAAGCTCGCCCTGATCGGCGGGCTGCGCATCCTGCGGAAGGCGGCGCCGATCGGCGCGGGCGTCGGTTTCGTCGCGTCGATCGTGGCGGCCGCGAAGCTTGAGCTGCCGTTCACCTACGCCCTCGGCTTCGGCGTCATCGTCGCCTGCGCGAGCATCGTATTCGGGCTGCGCTTCATGCTGCAGCGGACGTACGACAAGTTCGGCACGCTGTTCCCGGACGCGATCGACCTCGTCGTCCGCAGCATCCGCGCCGGCCTGCCGGTCAGCCAGGCGCTCGACAATATCGGCAACGACATCGGCGCGCCCGTGGGCCCGGAATTCGCTCGGATCGCCAACCAGATGCGCATCGGCGTCTCGCTCGACGACGCGATGCACGCCGCGCTCCGCCGGATCGATCTCGCGGAAATGCGGTTCTTCGCCGTCACATTGATTCTGCAGCGTGAAACCGGCGGCCAGCTCGCCGAAGTCCTGCTGAACCTGTCCGACACCTTGCGCCAGCGCAAAGCGATGAAGCTGAAGATCAAGGCGCTGACCTCGGAAGCGCGGGCCGCATCGAAGATCGTCGCGGCGATCCCCGGGCTCGCCGCCGCGGGCATGTACTACCTGAACAAGCCGCATGTGATGCTTCTGGTCGAGACGGAAGTCGGGCAGACCATGCTCGCCTACTGCATCGGCTCGATCATCCTCGGTCTCTTCATCATCAAGAAGCTGACGGCGGTCGACGCATGAACATCATCGAAAAAGCAATTGGTCCGATCGTTTCGGACCCTATCGCGATCGGCCTGCTCGTCCTGCTGACCGTCGCGCTGATCGTTGCGAGCGTCGCGGGCCGCCGCGCGCAGGCGCAGGAAAAGATCCAGCGCCGCCTGGGCTTCGTGCGCTCGCTCGAAGACAGCCGGTCGACCTACGAAATCGGGCAGGCCACCCTGTCGGATGCCTTCGACGAAGTCGACGATCGGCCGTCGATCATCGCCCGCGCGCTCGGCGCGCTGGCGCCGGTCGCCGGTCAATTGCCGCTGTTCGGCGAAAAGGATCGGGCGAAGCTCCAGCGCACGCTGGTCATCGCCGGTTATCGATCGAGCGAAGCCATCAACATGATGATGGCGGCGAGGCTGGCGTCGGG
>DAINCG010000116.1:1870-6253 GCA_036732525.1 Pseudomonadota bacterium
CGCGACCGGCATGCGCGCCTTCCTGGCCCTGCCGATCGGCGTCGTCGTCGGCGCGATGGCGCCCGAATTCTACGTCAGCTGGCGCGCCAAGCGCCGGCAGAAGAAGATCAGCCGCGCCGTCCCCGACGCGCTCGACCTGATGGTCATCTGCGCCGAAGCCGGCCTGACGTTGGAAACCGCGCTGCATCGCGTCTCACGCGAACTGCGCTCGGCGACGCCGGAGCTGGCGCTCGAGCTTGCGACGACCGAAGCCGAACTGAAAGTCCTGCCGGAACGCCGGATGGCGCTTGATAACCTGGTCTACCGAACCGACGCGCCCGAGATGGCGAGCCTCGCGGTCACGATGAACCAGGCCGAGAAATACGGCACCTCGCTGTCGCAGGCGTTGCGCACGATCGCCTCCGAAGGCCGGCGCACGCGCATGCTGCGCATCGAGGAAAAGGCCGCGCGGCTGCCCGCGCTGATGAGCTTACCGCTGATGGTGTTCGTGCTGCCGCCGTGCGCCGTCATCGTCGGCGGGCCGGCGATGGTCCGGCTGATGGGATCGCTTGCCGGCGGCGGTTGACCGCGGCCGGCCATTGAAATTCGAGTGGGAAGGATTGGGGCAATGAACTCTGGTTTTGCACGTTCGCTGAAGTTCGCGGCGGCCGCGACCGCCCTCTTGGTCCTCGCGGGCTGTCAGACGACCGGGGGCATGCTGAACCCGGCCGCGCCCGCGAAGGTCTCCCAGGATGAGCGCGACCGGGAGCTTCGGCTCGCGGCGGCGGCCCGTTCGACGGGACAGCACGAGGCGGCGCTCGGCATCTACCGGAACCTGCTGAAGGCGGAACCGGCGGCGGTCGACATCCAGGCCGCGCTTGCCGAGACCTATTTCGAGCAGGGCCAGCACCCCCGCGCGCTCGCCGCCTATAATCAGGCGCTCGCCGACGGCGCGGCGCCGCCGACCGTCCTTGCGGCGGCGATGATCGGACGCGGGCGCACCCTGCTCGCCATGAGCCAGCCCGCCGCAGCGGAAGCCGATTTCCTGTCGGCGCTCGCGATTGCGCCGGCCAATCCGGTCGCCCTCAATGGCCAGGCGGTCGCCGCCGACATGCAGGGCCGTCACGGCGAGGCGCAGAGGCTCTATCGCGAGGCGCTCGCGGTCGACCCCGGCAATGAGCGCGTGCGGAGCAATCTCGGCCTCTCCTATGCGTTGGCCGCGCGTTTCGACGACGCCGTCGCCGAGCTCGCGCCGCTGACGGCGTCCGCGAACCGGGCGCCAAAGGCGCGGCACAACCTGGCGCTCGCTTTCGGCCTGATGGGCCGCGGCGAACAGGCGAAGCAGCTGACCGGCGGCGACCTCGACCAGAAAACGACCGAGAGCAACGACCGCTTCTACAAGGCGATTCGCGATGCGGTCGGCGTCGGCCCGGCCGCGGGCGAACCCCGCCACGCCGCGCCCCGCCCGGCGGCTCAGCCGTCGCCGGAAGCCGCGTCGCGGCCGGTCGCCAGTGCGGCGCCCGAACCGACGGCGGGGCCGGAACTCGCCATGGCGACCCTCAAGGCGCCTGCGCCGGCCGAGCCGGAAGCGCTTGATACACAAAGGGATGAAGCCACCGGCGCGACATTTTTCGGTCCGGCATTTAACCTGCTTGAAACTACGACCGCCCGATAATCATCGGGTGCAGACAAATGGTCCGGGCCATTTCCCGGCCCGGACCTTCAATCTGCGCATGCAACCCAGTGGAGGGTCGACATGCGCGCATTGCGCCCAAGACTTCTGCGGCCGGCTCGCCGGCTCGCCGCCGATTCCCGCGGTTCGACGTCGATCGAGTTCGCGCTCGCCGGCTCCGTGGCGCTCGCCCTGATCTTCGCGATCGTGGACGTCGGGCGCGCTTTCATCGTCAACGGCCTGCTTGGCGATTCGATTCGTCAGATCTCACGCGAGAATCAGGTTCGCGAAGTTCCCTATTCCGCCGACGCCTTCCACTCGGCAGCGCTTGCGACGATCACCGCGCGGTCGGCCGGAATGCTGTCGCCGGCCCAGGTGGTGTTGACGACGACCGTCTTCGACAATTTTGAGGATCTGGCGAGCAACACGGTCGCCTCGGGCGCGCCGCCCGGCGGTGAGCCCGACCAGATCGTCAAATACCGCCTCACCTACGACATGGACTACTACACGCCGTTCGTCGGGATGCTGATGGACAGCGCGCAGTTCAACCACGTCGTGGAGATCATCGTCTACAACGAACCGGACACGCCGTCATGATCAGGCTCGCTCGCACCCTCGCACGGCTCGTCCGTGACCGGGACGGCAACGTCGTCGTCGAAACCGCGCTCGCCACGCCCTTCGTGCTGCTGGCGCTGTTCGGCGCGATCGACATCGTCCGCTACCTGAATGTCCAGGAAAGCGTGATCCGCGCCGTCAATACCACGGCCGACGCGATCGCCCGCCAGAACGGCATCACGTCGAGCCAAGTCTTTTCGTTCCTGGGCCATGCCGCGAACACGATCAATCCCGACGCGACCGGCGGCTCGGCCATCATCACCGTGGCGTCGGTCCACAAGAATGGCACGCAGAACCCGAAGGTCGCCTGGCGGCGCGACAAGTCCGGCACCAGCGGCTACACCGGCGGCTGCCAGCTCGTTGGCAGCGAAGGCCAGGACGCCGCGCTGCCCGGCGGCTTCACGGTCTTCGACGATGAGACCGTGATCGTCGCCGAAGCTTGCTACACCTTCGTGCCGTCGTTCTTCATCTCGCGTGCGATCTTCAATCTCGATTTCGTGCCGCTCGACATCTACGGGCGCTCGATCTCCGCCGCGCGCTTCGCCTCACTGAACATTCTCGAACCGTGACGCTGGAGGCGCCTGCCATGCGTATGTTTCCGAAGTTTTCGAACATCCTGCGCCGCTTCGCGTCCGACCAGCGCGGCTCGATCGCGATCATTTACGCCGCGGCCGGCCTCCTGATCATCGGCTTCATGGCGCTCGCGGTCGACGGCGCACGGGCGCACATCCTGCGTTCGCAGTTGCACTACGCTGTCGATTCCGCGGCCATCGCCATCGGCAAGGAGCTGAAAAGCCTGACCGACGCCGAACTGCTGGCGCTGGCGCAGAAATACGTCCGGGCCAACGTGTCGCCCTCCCTGCTCGGCCTCAGCGGGGATTTCGGCGAAGGTGATCTAAACGTCGCGCTCTACGACGGACAGTCCTCCGACTACAAGGAAATCCGCGCGACCGCGAAGCTGCGGACGACGATGCTCGGCCTCGTCGACGGCGCCTCGACGGTGGACATCGAGAAGAAGGCCGTCGTCCGCCGCGAGATCCGCGGCCTCGAACTCGCGCTCGCGCTCGACGTCACCGGCTCGATGGAATGGAATTCGGGCACGCCCGGCCTTAGCCGCATCGCCGCGCTCAAGGCCGCGGCGACAGACCTTCTGGACATCATCTTCGAGGGCAACGCCACCCATCCCAAGGTTTGGATCTCCGTCGTGCCGTTCACCCAGAACGTGAACGCCAAGGTCAACCTGAATTGGATCGACTCTTCGACCGCCAATCCGCCAATGCCGACCCCGAACTACAATGAGAGCTATACCTGGAACCCGACGCCGGATCTGCTCGGCGGCAGCCAGTCGGTGTGCTTCGGCAAGCGCACCATCCCGCCTTGGGACGAAGACGCCACGCCGCCGCAGAACCCGGCCCAGAAGTTTCCGGCCGGCTACGAGTACGATTACACCTATCGCGGATACTGGAGCAACAAGTACCAGTACTACGTGAAGGCGGACGCCGGCTACCGTTGCCCGCACAATCCGCACACCATCCTGCCGTTGACCAATGTCCGGGCCTCGATCGAGAGCCACATCAACGCCCTGGTGCCGCACGGCGGCACGGCGACGGACCGTGGCGCTGTCTGGGGCTGGCGCGCGATCTCCGAGAAGTGGCGCGGCTACTGGAACGTCAGCGACGCGTCGCATCCCTTCGACAACGACGAGCCGTTGAACGACAAGGTCGTGGTGCTGATGACGGACGGCATCAACTCCTACCCGTCGACGTCCGACCCGGCGCTGACCCGCATCTGCAACAAGATCAAGGCGGATGGCGTCACGCTGATTTCGATCAACTTCGCCACACCGGAAAGCCTGTATCCGCTCTACGAGAATTGCGCCTCGTCGCCGGACCTGTTCTTCCCGGCCGCGACCGGCGACCAGTTGCGCAACACGTTCCGGGCGATCGCCCTGCAGCTCAGCGTGCTGCGGCTCGTCGAGTAGGGTCCGCCGCCGGCAATCAGGAGGTCGTCCTCCGGAAGGGCGAAAAGTCCTCCAGGAAGGCGATCTCTTCGCCGACCGCCGCCCGCTCCCGGCGCAGGAAGTCGGCGACGGCGCGGCGGAAGTTGGGGTCCGCGAT
>DAINCG010000116.1:6263-10417 GCA_036732525.1 Pseudomonadota bacterium
GTAGTGGGCGCTATAGGTTTCGACCGGCAGGTAGCCCCGCTGGATCTTATGCTGGCCCTGCGCCCCCGCCTCGACGCGCTTCAGTCCCCGCTCGATCGCAAAGTCGATCGCCTGGTAGTAGCAGGCTTCGAAATGCAGGTTCTTGAAGCGGGCGACGCAGCCCCAGTTGCGGCCGTAGAGCGTATCCCGGCCGATCAGGTTGAGCGCCCCCGCGACCCACTCCCCGTCATGTTCCGCCATAACCAGTGCGACCCGGTCGGACATCCGTTCGTGCAGGTATGAGAAGAACGGCCGCTTCAGGTAGTCCCAGCCCCACTTCCGGTCGGTGGTGTTGCGATAGAAGCGGTAGAACGCATCCCAGTGTTCGCCCTTGAGGTCGTCGCCGGTCAACACGTGCATGCGCACGTCCTGGCGGACGACCGCCTCCCGCTCCTTGCGGATGTTTTTGCGCTTACGGCTGGAAAGCGCGTCCAGGAAGTCCTGGAACGTCTCGTAGCCCTCGTTCTTCCAGTGATACTGCTGGCCGGTGCGCTGCAGGAAGCCGAAATCGCCCGCGGCGTCCCATTCCTCACGGGTCAGGAAGTTGACGTGAAAGGTGGCGACGCCGGCGTTCTCCGCCAACGTGGTCATCGCCTGCATCAGCGCCTGACGATAGAGCGCCGCGTCGAGATCCGGCCGCACCAGGAAGCGGCGGCCGGTCACCGGCGTAAACGGCACCGCGCACAGCAGCTTCGGATAGTAGCTTCCGCCCGCGCGTTCCCAAGCGTGCGCCCAGCTGTGGTCGAAGACGTACTCGCCCTGGGAATGGCCCTTCAGATAGACCGGCGACGCGGCCGCGAGGCGCCCTTCCGCGTCATAGGCCGCGAGATGCCGCGGCAGCCAGCCTTCGTCCGCGGCCACGGACAGGCTCTGCTCCAGCGCATCCAGGAAGTCGTGGCTAAGGAATGGATTGTCGCCGCCGGCGCAGGCGTCCCATTCGGAACGCGGAATTTCGGCGATCCGCTCGACGACGCGGACTTCGATCGCGGCGCTCGGGTCGCTCATCGGCTGGCCGTCAAGCGATCTCGAAGACCGCGTCGACCTCGACCGAAAAGTTGAACGGCAGGTTGGGCGCGCCGACCGCGAAACGCGCATGGGCGCCCGCCTCGCCGAACACCTCGACCATAAGGTCGGACGCGCCGTTGATCACCGCCGGCATCTGGTCGAATTCGAGGCCGCAATTGACGAAGCCGCCGAGCTTGACGCACCGCGTCACCCGGTCGAGGTCGCCGTCCAAGGCCGCCTGCAGTTGCGCCAGGATGGCGAGGCCGCAGGCCCTGGCCGCCTTGACGCCAGTTTCGATGTCGACGTCCTGGCCGACCTTGCCGACATATTTCTCATCCCCGGCCGCGGCGACCTGGCCCGAGATGAAGACCAGATTGCCGGTGACGACGTAGGGCACGTAATTCGCGACCGGCTTCGGCGCCGGCGGCAGCGTAACGCCAAGCTCTTTCAGTCGGGCGGCGATGCGACCGGCCATTGCGGGTGTTCCCTTCGCGGCGTTCGGAAATAATGTGCCGAATCTAACGCCGGGCCGGGGTAGCGACAAGGCCGGGGGCGGGCGATAGTGGCGCAGGAATGCCGTCGGGGGCGGAGGCTTAACTGGAAATCTTCGGCTTGACGCCGTTCGCGGAGACCGCGCTCTGGGCGGTCGCCCTGACAGCGCTTGCGCATGCGGCGGGCTTCTTTATCCGCGGCGCCTTCGGATTCGGCTCCAACCTGCCGATCGTCGTCGCGACGACCTGGCTGCTCGGCCCGCACCACGCCATCGTTCTGGTCATATTGACGGCGACGTTTGCGCAAGCGCAGCTCTTCCCGCAAGGCATCCGCCATGCCGACTGGCCGCTCGTACTGCGGCTCGTCGTCGGCGTCTATATCGGCATAGCCGTCGGCACCTACATTTTCGTGTCGCTGCCGGCGTCCGCCCTCGCCCCGATCCTGGGCGCGCTCGTCATCGTCATTGTCGCGATGGACCGGCTCCGGCTGATCCAACGCCTGGCGGCGGTCGTCGACTTGAGCGGCCGGGCGCTGACCGCCGCGCTCTCCGTCGTCTCCGGCTTCGTCGGCACGGTCTCGGGCGGCGGCGGCATCTACTTCCTGGCGCCGTTTCTGCGCCACATGTGCCCGACGCCGCTGGGCTTCCGTTCGACCAATCTGGCGCTGTCCGGCGTCTTCATTTTCGGCCGGGTCGCGTTCCTCGCGGTCGCCGGCCTGGTCGACGCGACGACGACCATCGAGGCGCTCTTGCTGATGCCGGCCGCGCTCTTGGGCGGCTGGGCCGGCGGCCGCTGGTTCCGCCGCGCCGACCCCGATCGGTTCTTCAAGGCGCTTTCGGCGATGCTCCTGGCTGGCGCCGTCCTCCTGATCGGCCGCGGCCTGATTTAGCGCGCGTCCGCCAACAGCATCTCCGCCCCCTTCTCCGCCACCATGATGACCGGCGCGTTGATGTTGCCCGACGGCATGGTCGGCATGACCGAGGCGTCGATGACGCGCAGGCCGTCCAGCCCGCGCACGCGCAGCCGGTCGTCGACGACGGCCATCGGGTCGTGGTCCGTCCCCATCTTGCAGGTGCCCATCACGTGATAGGTGGTCGAGCCGGTGGCGCGCGCGTAGTCCAGCAGCGCCTCGTCCGACGTCAGCTCCTGGCCCGGATACATCTCGAAGACGCGGTATTTCGATAGCGCGTCCGCCTCGCCCACCTCGCGTGCGACGCGCATGCCGCCGACCAGCGCGGCCTGATCGATCGGATCGCTCAGGAAGTTCGGCCGGATCGCCGGTGCGGCCATCGGGTCGGGCGAGCGGATGTGGATCGAACCCTTGCTCTCCGGCCGGCATTGGTAGACGCCGATCGTCATGCCGGGTTCGCGGTGAAATTCGCGCGTGATCCCGTCGAAGCTGCCATGGGCGAAGAAGAACTGGCAGTCGGGCGTGTCGAGTTCCGGTCGGCTCTTGACGAAGCCGTGGCCGATGCCGGCCGTCCAGGTCAGGATGCCGCGCCGGGTGAAGAGGTACTTGATCGCCTCTTTCGCCAGGTGAAGACCGCGGGTCTGCTCGTTCAGCGTGATGCGCTGCTTGACCCGCCAGGCGATGCGCGCGGCGTAGTGGTCCCGGTAGTTTTCGCCGACCCCCCTGAGCGCATGGCGGACCTCAATGCCGTTCGCGGCCAGCACCGCCGGATCGCCGATGCCCGAAAGCTCCAGGATCTGCGGCGACTGCACCGCGCCGGCCGAGACGACGACCGAACCGTCCGCCAGCGCCTGCTTCTCCCGGCCGCAGACATCGTAGACGACGCCGGTGACGCGGCGGCCGTCCAGCAGCAGCCGCTTGGCGCGGGCCTCGGTTTCGATATGCAGGTTCGGGCGGGAGCGGACCGGGTCGAGATAGGCGTTGGCCGCGCTATGGCGGCGGCCGTCTTTCTGGGTCACCTGGTAGTAGCCGAAGCCGTCCTGGACGCCGGAATTGTAGTCGGGGTTGGCCTGATGCCCTCGCTCGACGCCCGCCTTGACGAAGGCGTCGACCATCTCGTGGCGCTCGCGCATGTCGGCGACGTTGAGCGGCCCACCGCCGCCGCGGACATCGTCGCCGCCGCGCTCGAAGGTCTCGGCCTTCTTGAAGTAAGGCACGCAGTCGTCATAGGACCAGCCGCGATTGCCGAGCTGCGCCCAGGTATTGAAGTCGATCGGGTTGCCCCGCACGTAGAGCATGCCGTTGATCGACGACGACCCGCCGACGACCTTGCCGCGCGGGATCGGGATGCGCCGGCCTTTGACGTTGTCTTCCGGCTCCGTCTCGAAGTTCCAATTGAACTTCGGGTGGGTCAAAAGCTTTTGAAATCCGACCGGTACGCGAATCCAGAAGCTCCTGTCCTCGCCGCCGGCCTCCAGCAGCAGCACCTTGTTCTTCGGGTTCTCGGACAGGCGGTTGGCCATCACGCAGCCGGCCGATCCGGCGCCGACGACGATGTAGTCATAGGTCTCGGGCATTGCTCTGAACTTTCGTGCTGCTGTTCGGCGGACGCGTAATCCAACATCACCCGACCGGGAAACGCCAGCGCTCGACAGTCAGCGAATCAGCTCGGAAAGGTTCGGATAGCGTCGCCACCAATCGCGCGCGAC
>DAINCG010000116.1:10500-12130 GCA_036732525.1 Pseudomonadota bacterium
GCCGCCAGCGGCGCCGCGAGCGCCAGCCAGATCGGCGCGACGCCGCCGGCGACGCCCGGCAGCAACAGCCAGACGGCCGCGACCAGGGCCAGCACCGGCGCCAGCGCGAACGCCATGGCGTAGGCGCTGGTCACGATCAGCTGCAGCGCCGCCGTGCCGGCGTCCAGGCCGAAGGCGCGGAGAACGGCGAACTGCGTCGCGTTCCGCTGGAAGTAGCCGCGCGCCATGGCCCGCGCGAACGCCAGAAACTGCAAGGCCACGGCCAGGACGAGCCCGAACAGGGCAAAGACGAGCGCGCGCGCGTCCGTCAGGAGGCCTTTGAGCCGCTCCAGATTGTCGCCGATGAAGGCGTAGTCGGGCTCAAAATAGCGGCGGACGGCGTCCAGCCGGTCCGGCCCGAACAGCGTGCGCGCGTCGAACAGCGGCCCCGGATCGAAGAACACCTGCGCCTGCGGATAGGCCGCTTCGCCAGCGTCGCCGCCGACGAGGCGGTTGAAACGCGCTTCCAGCAGCATGATCTCGAACGCGCTGAGCCGGGGCGCCGGCAGCCGGTCGACCAGACCCGCGACCTCGAAGATCGCCGTCTGGCCAAGGTCGGAGTGGAGGCAGATCCGGTCCGGCGGCTGTTCCAGCGCCGTACGCAGCGCGCCGGTTCGGAGGCCATAGGCATTCAGCCTGGCAAGGAAGCCCTCGGCCATGAAAACGTAGCGGCCGGCGTCGAAGAAGTCCGGCGCCGTATAGATTTCGGCGAGCGTCCGCCCCGCGCGTGGCCCGCTGACGATCCGGCTGCCGGCGAGGATCGGGTCGCTGCGGCCCGCGGCGAGCGGCCGGACCGGCATGATCGCCCGCATGCAGCGTCCGTCGCGGACCAGACCGATCTCCAGCCCGATATCGGACGGGCGGCCGAACGCCGCCGGCCCGAACGCACAGCCGGAGGGCGGGCGAACAGCGCCCGCCGCCTGCGGCGGCCAGAGCGCACGCCGCGCCGCCGCCCGTTCCGGCGTGTCCCGATCCGGCCGGTCGATATCCCGCCAGGGACGGCTCGCCAGCAGCGCCAGACGGTCCTTGGTCAGCCGCTTCGCCTCCGCCCCGGCGCGCGGCGTGATCACCACGTTGCAGTTGGCGGGATCGCCGACAATCTCGCCATAACGCGCGACGTTGGCGTAGAGCGCAAGGCCGGCCGCGGTCGCGAGCAGCAGGCTGAAGCTCATCACGCGGATCATGTCCCGGTCGGCGATCGCGCGCCTGAGCCGGATCGCGGACAGCAGCGGCAGCCAGGGCGGCCAGCGCGACGCGGCGGCATGATAGGCGGGAACGGCCGACGCCGGCAGTCGCGCCAGCGCGTCGTGACGGCCGAAGAATTCCGCCAGCGCCAGCTTCGCGGCGATCCGGCGACGGAACGCCCGAGCCGGCCGCGCCCGCGACGACGCGGCGCAATGCGCCGCCGCCCCCGAAACCGTCCCGGCCGCTGCATTCTTTCCGGCAAGATCGCCCCCGGCGAACATCGCCGCTTCGATCCGTTCGGCCGAACCCGGATTGGCGATCACGTCGACGCGCACCGGGTCGCCCGCCGCCGTCGGCGGGCGCAACACGACGACGCGGTCCGCCGTGGACGCCACCAGATCCAGGT
>DAINCG010000117.1:0-12092 GCA_036732525.1 Pseudomonadota bacterium
GCTTCGGGCCGGATACGGACGCCGATGCGCCGGCGGACACGCTGAGCGTCCTGACGACGCCTGCGACGGCGCCGGCCAACGGCGCGGTCCTGATCAACGCGGACGGCACGTTCACCGATACGCCGGACATGGGCTTCATCGGCGTCGACACCTTCGAATACACCCTGACGGATGGTAATGGCGGCACGGATACGGGCGCTGTCAGCATCTCGGTCGGCGTCGACAACACGGCGCCCGTCGCGGCGGCCGACGCGGTCGAAACGGACGAGGACGCTGCGCTCAACGGCAATGTCCTCGCCGACAATGGCGCGGGGGCGGACGCCGATGCGGACGGCGATACGCTGACCGTCAATACGACGCCCGTTCAGAACGTCCAGAACGGCGTCCTGGTCCTCGCGACCAACGGCGACTTCACCTATACGCCGGACGCCAACTTCAACGGCGTCGACAGCTTCGAATACGCGATCTCCGACGGCCGCGGCGGCGCGGATACGGCGGTCGTCACGATCACGGTCAATCCGGTGAACGATGCGCCGGCCGCGGCTGACGATGCCTTCGTCGTCACTGAAGACGCGGCGCTCGGCGGCCAGCTGCTTGCTGACAACGGCTCGGGCGTCGACAGCGATCTCGACGGCGATGCCCTGACCATCGCGACGACGCCGGCGAGGGCGCCGGCGCACGGCGTGCTCGTCCTGAATGCGGACGGCACGTTCACCTACACGCCGGATGCGGACTTCAACGGCGCGGACACGTTCGAATACACGCTGCTGGACGGCGCCGGCGGAACCGACGTCGGAACCGTCACGATCACGGTGGATCCGGCCAACGACGCGCCGGTTGCGGCGGACGACGCATTCGCCGGCCAGCAGGACACCGTGATCTCCGGCGACGTGCTGGCGGACAACGGCTCCGGCGCCGACAGCGACATCGACGGCGATACGCTCACCGTGGTGACGCCCGCCGCCGACGGCCCGACGAACGGCACGTTGGCCCTCAACGCCGACGGCACGTTCGACTACACGCCCAACGCCGGCTTCTTCGGGACGGACAGCTTCGACTATGTGGTCCAGGACGGCGCCGGCGGCTCCGACACCGGCACGGCGACGATCACGGTCAACCGCCAGAACCAGGCGCCGACGGTCGGCGACCCGATCCGCGGGTTGCTGGTCGAGGATACGGCGGAGGTCGTCTTCGACCTGCTCGACGGCGCGAGCGACCCCGATGGCGACGCCATTCGCGTCTCCGACTTCCGCGTCGTCGCCGGCGACCAGCGCGGCGTGACGCAGACGGGCGATACGCTCCAGGTCGATCCCGACGCCTACGACTTCTTGGACGAGGGCGATACGGAAACGCTGCGCTTCGTCTTCAACGTGACGGACGATTTCGGCGGCGCGACGCGCCAGGCCGCGATCATCCGCATCCAGGGCGTCGAGGATCCGCCGGAAGCGATGGACGATGTCGCGTTGGGCGACGAGGACGAGGTCATCACCGGCAACGTCGGACAACGGGTCGGGGCCGGACCGCGACCTCGACGGCGAGGCGCTCACGGTCGCGACCACGCCGCTCGTGCAGCCGGCCAACGGGACGCTGACGCTGCTTGCGAACGGCGACTTCACCTATACGCCCAATGCGAACTTCAACGGGCGCGACTCGTTCGTCTATCGCGTCCGGACTCCGGACGGCCTGTCGGACACGGCGACGGTCGAATTGCTGATCGGCGACGCGAACGACCCGCCAGAAATCGGCGATGCAGTGCGCTCCGCCCCATCCCAGAACGACGTTGCGTTCAGCCTGGATTTGACTGCCGGCGCGACCGATCCCGACGGCGATCCGCTTGGCGTCGACAATGTCCGCATCGTGGCCGGCGACTTCCGCGGCGCGACGTTCAATGGCGCCATGCTGGACATCGACCCCGCTGCCTACCGCTTCCTGGCGGAGGGCGAGACGGAGGTCCTGCGCCTTCGCTATGACGTGACTGACGGGCGCGGCGGCGCCGTGTCCCAGGCGGCGGTGATCCGCATCCAAGGCCTCAACGACGCGCCGGACGCGATGGACGACGCCGTCCGGACGCCGGTTGGCAGCGCGCTGACCGGCAGCGTTTTCGACGACAACGGCAATGGCGCGGACGTCGACGTGGATGGCGACGACTTCTTCGTGCGCCGCACCAGCGAAGCGCCTCTGAACGGCGGACTCAGCCTCAACGCGCAAGGTGCGTTCACCTATACGCCCGACCTGGAATTCGACGGCGTCGACACGTTCAAGTACATCGCCGAGGACGCGAACGGCGCACAGTCGGAAGCCACGGTTTCGATCAGCGTCGAGCCGGCGGCCGGGACCGTCTTCATCAACACAGGCAATGACGATGTGTTCGACGGCGGCGGCTTCGGCCAGGTGCGCTATGACGGAACGGCGACGACTTCCGTCCTCGTGGACTTCAGCAGCGGCTTCATCAGCGGCGCTGGCAATGTCGGCCAGGACCGCGTCAGCGGCATGGCCTCCGTCCGGGCGACCGAGTTCGGCGACCAGCTGTTCGGCTCGAACGATAACCCGTCGGGGCCGTCGCCGTTCACGCTGCTCGGCCGGTTCGAGTCATTTGAAGGCATGGCCGGCGACGACCTGATCTTCGGCCAGGGCGGCCTCGACCGCGCGAGCTACAGCCAGTCGCCGACCGGCGTGAAGGTCGATCTGGCCGCCGGTGTGGCGACGGAGGACGGCTTCGGCGGGGTCGATACGCTGTTCGGCGTCGAGGGCGTGCGCGGCTCGTCCTTCGACGACATGCTGATCGGCGACGACAACGACAACTTCTTCGAACCGCATCGCGGCAATGACATGGTCGACGGCGCGGGCGGCGAGGACCTGTTGTTCTTCGGCGGCCTCGGCAGCGGCGTCACGGTCAACCTTCTGACCGGCGTGATCATTCACGCCAACGGCGACCGCGGCACGGTCATGAACGTCGAGAACCTGGAAGGCGGCGGCGGCTTCGACCGCCTGAACGGCGACCACGGGGACAACGACATCGCCGGCGGCGACTTCAACGACCGTCTGGTTGGCCGGTCTGGCGCCGACCGCCTGTTCGGCGGCGAAGGCCGTGACGGTCTGTTCGGCAACAGCGGCGACGATATCCTGTTCGGCGGCGCAGGCCGCGACGGCCTCGCGGGCGCCGGCGGCATGGACGTGCTGATCGGCGGCGCCGACCGGGACAACCTGACCGGCGGCGAGGACAGCGACACCTTCGTCTTCGCGCCGGGGTCTGGCATCGACGTCATCCGCGACATGGAGATCGGCGTTGACAAGATCGACGTCTCCGCCTTCGGCTTCGCCGACTTCGACGCTGTCCTCGCCGCGACGGACGACGTCAACGGCCGGGCCGAAATCCGGTTCAGCGACGATGGCGCCGACCGCGTGCAGATCGACGGCGTCGTGCAGGCCGACCTCCTGGCCGGCGATTTCATTCTGTAGACAAGAAAGCGGGGCGGCCGCTGGCCGCCCCGTTCTTCGATAAGCGTTATGAAAAGGAGCGGCCCGCGGCCGCTCCTTTGCGTTTCAGCCTTCCATGCGGAAGCCTTCGTAGTCGTTCGCCGCGACCGCGTCGCAGCGCTTCTTGTAGGTATGCACGCCGCCGACATAGGGCATGAAGACGCGCGGCTTCCCCGGGATGTTTGCGCCCATGTACCAGGAGTTCGCCAGCGGGTAGAGCGTCGCGTCGGCGACGGCGTTGTTGTGCTGGACCCACCCGGTTTCCGCCTCCGGCTCCGGCGCGATCTCGGACTTCTGCGAGTCGCGCATGTGGGTCAGGCAGTCGGCGATCCAGTCGACATGCTGTTCGCAGGAGAGGATCATCTGGCTCTTCACGCCGGGGCTCTGCGGGCCGGTGATCATGAACAGGTTCGGGAAGTCCGCCATCATGATGCCGAGATACGTCGCCGGCCCGTCGCGCCACTTGTCCCGGATGCGGGCGCCCTGGTCGGTCTGGATGTCGATCTCCTTCATCGCGCCGGTCATGGCGTCGAAGCCGGTTGCGAAGACGATGGCGTCCAACTCGAACTCGCCTTCTTCGGTGCGGATCCCCTTGGGCGTGATCTCCTGGATCGGGTGCGAGCGGATGTCGACCAGTTTGACGTTGTCGCGGTTGTAGGTCTCGTAATAGTTCGTATCCAGGATCAGGCGCTTGGTGCCGATCGGGTGGTCGTTCGGGCAGAGCAGTTCGGCCGTCTTCGGGTCCTTGACCGTTTGCCGGATCTTGTTGCGCACGAACTCCGATGCGGTGTCGTTCGCTTCCTTGTTCGTCAGAAGGTCGTTGAAGGCGTAGAGGAAGCTGATGCTGCCGCCTTCCTGCCACTTCGCTTCGTAGATGCGGTTCCGCTCCTCCTCCGACACGTCGAGGGCGGATTGAGTCGGCGGCGGATAGCCCGCGATGCCGAAGGGCGTGTCGTAAGCGGCGCGGCGGCGCTCGCGGTATGTGGCCTTGTGCGGCTGCTCGCGGGCGTCGGTCATTGGCTCGTTCCGCGCCGGCAGGCTGAAGTTCGCCGTCCGCTGAAAGACGTTGAGCTGCTTCGCCTGGCTCGCGATGATCGGGATCGACTGCACGCCCGACGAGCCTGTGCCGATCACGCCGACGCGCAGCCCAGTGAAATCGACGCCCTCATGCGGCCAGAGGCCGGTGTGATATTGCGCGCCCTTGAAGCTGTCGATGCCCGGAATATCGGGTTTCCGGGGCGTTGAAAGATTGCCCGTCGCCATGATGACGTAGCGGGCGGACGCCTGCTCGCCTTTATCCGTCTCAACCGTCCAGCGCCGGGCCTTGCTGTCGTAGCGCGCCTGCTTGATGCGGGTGTTGAAGACGACGTCGCGCTTCAAGTCGAACCGATCGGCGACGTGGTTGACGTACTCCAGGATCTCGGGCTGCGCGCCGTAACGCTGTGGCCAGTGCCAGTCCTGCTCGAGGTCCGGGTCGAAGGAGTAGGAGTATTCCAGGCTTTCGACGTCGCAGCGGCAACCGGGGTAGCGGTTCCAGTACCAGGTGCCGCCGACGCCGGTTCCAGCCTCGTAGGCGCGGACATTGAATCCGAGACCGCGCAGGCGGTGGATGGCGTAGAGCCCGCCGACGCCTGCGCCGACGATGATGACGTCCAGATCGCGTGCGGTCGTCATGGTGATTCCTTCTGCATCGTGTCGTTCAGCCGCGCACCGCGGCCATGCGTTCGTCCAGGGTGCGGGCGGCGCCCGCCACGATGTCGGCCATGATCTCCGCCGCCGGGCGGACGGCCTTGATCATGCCGATGCCCTGTCCCGCGAACCCGGGGTTCACGTCCTGCGACCGGCCGGCGAGGTTGGCCGCGCGAGACCTGGGACTGGAACGGCATCGGCAGCGGGTCCTTGCCGCTTTCCTCCCAGAGCTTGGTCCACTTCGACTTTATCATGCGGGCGGGCTTGCCCGTAACGGAGCGGGAGACGGTCGTGCCTTCCTCCGTCGCCTCGACGATCGCCTGCTTCTGTCCGTCGAACAGGCCCGCCTCGATCGAGGCGAGGAAAGCCCAGCCGATCCAGGCGCCGGGAGCGCCCAGCATCAGCGCCGCCGCCACGCCGCGGCCGTCGACGATGCCGCCGGCGGCGATCACCGGAATCTGGTCGCCGACCGCGTCGACCACCTGGGGGACGAGCGCCATCGTGCCGATTGGCGAATTGTGGCCGCCGCCGTCGTGACCCTGCGCCACGATCGCGTCGATGCCGGCGGGCGTCACCTGCCTGGCGTGGCGCACGGTGCCGACGACCGCCAACACCTTGGTGCCGTTGGCGTGCAGCCGCTCGATCCAGGGGCCGGGGCTGCCGAGGCCGGAGGCGTAAACCGGCACCTTCTCCTCGATGATGACGTCCATCTGCGCCTCAAAGAACTCCTTCGAGAGCAGCGGCGGACCGTCCGGCTCCGGCCAGATGTCCTTCGGGTCGGCGGGGTCGATGCCCTCCCGCTGCAGGAACGCCGCCGCCATCTCGCGGTATTCGGGGACGAGGTCCTGGGGCAGGGGGCCGTTGCTCATCGCCTTCAGGTTTGCGCCGCGGCGGACCGACGCCGGCAGCAGGGTGTCGACGCCGAACGGCTTGTCGGTCAGCGAGCGGCAGCGCGCGATCCACTCCCGAAGGCCTTTGGGCCCGAGGCTCGCGGCGCCCATGACGCCGAGCCCGCCTGCGTTCGACACGGCGGCCGCCAGTTCGGGCGTGCTCGCCGTGCCCATGCCGGCCAACAGGATCGGATGCTCGATCCCGAACAGGTCGCAGATCTCGGTGCGCACCATGGCGCGTCTCCTCATGTTCTTTTGCGGTTAGACTGCCGCGTCCGAACCAAACGGTCCAGCCGGAGACGCTTCGCCATGTCCGAGCCCGCGCACGAAACCGTCGGTCACGTTCTGCCGATCTGGCGGACGTCGGTCGATGAAGAACGGCAGCGGCGCTACCACGCGGCCGCCGGCGTCGACGGCGCGCTCTTCGGCGCCACGGTCGACGCCTCCGTCCTCGCCAACGACTGCCTGCACGGCGCGCGGCCGCGGGATGCGCTCGGCGCGAAACGGCTGCATGCGGGCGTACGGGTCCGGCAGACGGCGCCCGTTCCCCTGGGCGCGGCGCTGACCGTCATGGCGCGGGTCGACGCTATCGCGCCGGCGAAACGCGGCCGTTACATCCACATCGACTTCGCCTTCAGCCTGCAGGACGGGACCACGCCGATCCGCATCGACCATCGCAGCCTGATCCTCGACCCCGACCCGCCGCTGGGCGCGCCGAAGCCGGGAGGCCAACCGGCGAACGACGACTATCGCCATCTGCGGCGGGTGCAGCTGACGCCGGAGATGGTCTCCGGCTACAGCTTCGAGTTCCCCCATCTCGAAGGCCATCACGACCCGGTCGCCGCTGCCCAAATCGGCATGCGCGCGCCGATCGCCCAGGGGCTGATGGGCTTCACGCTGCTGCTGGCGGAACGGATGCGCATGGGGCCGGCCGCCGCATTCGACGTGGAAGCGACCTTCCTTCGGCCGATCTTCTGGGATGACGCGCTCGACCTTGAGGCGCGGGGGACCGACACCTTCCGCGCGCTCAATCCGGCGGGCAAGCCGGCGAGCGCGCTGTTCATCCACGACTGGCGCGCCTGACAGGCGACCGACGTGGTAGATTGTCGGCTCTGTTTGCGAAGAAGGAGCCGCCCATGGCCCTGCCCAAGATCGCTGTTGTTGGAACGGGGGGCACGATTGCGTCCGTCGGCGTCGACAGCCTGGACCTCACCGGATACGCCCGGACGGGCAAGGTCTACGCGCTCGACGAACTCCTGGCGCTGATTCCGGAGGCGGACAAGGTCGCGGATGTGGTGCGCGCGCCGTTCCGCCAGGTGCATTCGACCGCGATCGGCCCGGCCGAATGGCCCGAACTCGCCCGGCACATCGAAGCGGCGTTCGCGGCGGACCCGGAGATCCGCGGCGCCGTCGTCACCCATGGCACGGCGACGCTGGAAGAGACCGGCTACTACCTCAATCTGGCGCTCAAGACCGACCGGCCGGTCGTTATGGTCGGCGCCCAGCGTCCGCCGACCGGCCTTTCGACGGACGCCTTCCTGAACGTCGTCAACGGGCTGCGCGTCGCGGCGTCGGAAGAGGCGCGCGGCATGGGCGTGCTCGCGTGCCTCAATGACGAAATCCACGCCATTCGCGAGGTCACCAAGACCTCGACCATGCGCCTGCAGACTTTCCGCACGCCCGATTTCGGCCTGCTCGGCCAAGCGGATGGCGATCGGGTGGCGTTCTATCGCCGCCCGATCCGCCGGCACGCGCCCGACACGGACTTCAGCGCCCAGACGCCGCTGCCGCGCGTCGATATCGCGATCTCCTATGCGGGATCCGACGGCGGACAGATCCGCAGCCTGCTTGGCCTGAAGCCGGCCGGCATCGTCGTCGGCGGCTTCGCGCCGGGCCTCGTCACGCCGGCGGAAAAGGCGGCGATGGCGGAGGCGGTCGCGGCCGGCGTCGCGGTGGTGCAGGCGACGCGGGCGCTGTCCGGCCGCGTCGTCGAGATACCGGGTCACCGGCCGGAAGGCGTCGTGGTTGCCGACAATCTCTCCCCGCAGAAAGCGCGCATCCTGCTGATGCTGCTGCTGGGCGCCGGCGTCTCGGCGCCGGACGGCCTCGCGGAAGGTTTCCGCACATACTGACAGGGCCGGTCATCTGGGCTTAATCCGAAAGTGTGATCGCCGACACGCGTTGTGTGACGGCCATCACTGACCCGTGCAGCCGATTCTCCCCATCTTACGTGTGGCGGAGAAAAGGACATCACGGTGTGAACGAGGACCGAAGCCTCGCGCGGTTCACCCGTGACATCTCGTCGGATGGGGCTCTGGACGAGGTGTTGCGGCTGACGCCGCCCGAAGACCTGACGGCGGCGCTGGCCGCCCTGGCGATCGACCGCGGCTATCGCGTGCGTCCGGAGGAACTGCGCGTGTTCCTGGCGGGCCTCGACGCGCGCTTCTCCTGACTGTCTCGATCGGCCATAACCACAAGGGGTTTCCGCTCGCGCGGCCATATGACACAGTTGCCTTCCAGGCCGCCGGAAACGGGGACGCTGGCCCCCGCGCAAGCGGCAAAACAAGGGAGGAACGAACTTGCTGAAACACGTCTTGCTAACGGCTGCGTTTGCGGGCGCCGCCTTGACGGGCGCGGCGGCCCAGGCTGCGGAGCTGCCATCGACGCTCGTCACGACCGCCTACAACACCGGCACATCGGGCTATAGCCAGATGGTCGCCGTCGGCGCGATGCTGAAGAACAAGCTCGGCGTCGACCTTCGGGTGCTGCCTGGCAAGAACGACGTCTCCCGGCTCTCGCCGGTGAAGGCGGGCAAGGCGCAGTTCACCGCGACCGGGTCCGACAGCGTCTATGCGCAGGAGGCTGTCTATACGTTCGGCACGGACAAGTGGGGACCGATGCCGATCCGTCTCCTTCTGGTGAACCGGTCGAACGGCTGCACCAACTTCGCCGTCGCGAACGACATCGGCGTCAAGTCGATGGCGGATCTGAAGGGCAAGCGCATCGCCTGGGTGCGCGGTTCGCCGGCGCTGAACAAGGCGGCCGAATCCCTGCTGGCCTATGCGAACGTCTCGCTGGATGAGGTGGAGAAGGTCGAGGTCGGCGGTTGGGCCGCATCGATCAACGGCATCATCGACGGCGACATCGACGCGGCGATCACCGCGACGCAGTCGACCTTCATGCTGAAGATGGACGCGAGCCCGCGCGGCGTCACCCACCCGCCGATTCCGTTCGAGGACGAAGAAGGCTGGGCGCGCATCCAGAAGATCGTGCCCTGGTACTACAAGAGCACCTGCATCGACGGACCCGGCAACGCCGAAGGCGGCCAGCCGGGCGTCGCCAGCGTCTATCCGATCCTGGTCTCGACGGCCGACCTCTCCGACGACATCGCCTACGCGATGACCAAGGCGATGGTCGAGAACATCGACGACTACAAGGAAGGCGCGCCGGGGGCCTATGGCTGGGCGCTCGAGCAGCAGCTTGAGGAGTTCTACCTGCCGACCCATCCGGACGCGATCCGCTTCCTGAAGGAAGCCGGCAAGTGGTCCGCCAAATCCCAGGCGAACCACGACCAGATGATGAAACGGCAGGACGTGCTGATGAAGGCCTGGAAGGCGCATGAGGCGTCGCCCGGCGACGATTTCGACAAGGGCTGGATGGCGGCCAGGGCCAAGGCGTTGACCGACGCCGGGCTCGAACCGGTTTTCGAGACCTGGTAGGCCGAATTCGGGCCCGGGACGCCAAGCGCGTTCCGGGCCCGATTTCCTTTCAGCTCCCGCCTGCATAAGGACGTCGCGCCATGGCCGATGCGGCCGCCAAGCCTGCCTACGAAACCGACGATGTCGACGACATCGAGCTCGCGCGCTACCGGAAGCCGGGCCGCTTCTGGACGACCGTCGTCTTCCTGATGACGGTGATCGCCCTCTGTTTGGCGGTCAATCAGATCTTCCGGCTGGAGTTCTTCAAGGCGACGACCGGCAACGTCCTCGTCACCCAGCAATATATGTATCTGATCCTCGGCACGATGCTGTCGATGATCTTCGTCCTGATGCCGGCCTACAAGGGCGCGCCGATGCGGCGCGTGCCGTTTTATGATCTCGTCCTGTTTCTGATATCGCTCGGGCTGACGCTCTACTTCACCTATTTCGGCCGGCTGATCAACATCGAGTCGTGGGAGTACGACTTCAACGCGCCGGCGCATGCGGGCTATGTGGCGATCATCTTCTGGGCGCTGATTCTGGAGGCCGGGCGGCGCGGCGGCGGCTGGCCCGTCTTCTTCGTCTGCCTGATCATCTCGCTCTTCCCGACATATGCGGGCCAGGTGCCGCAGGCGATTTCGGGGGTCCAGTCCACCTTCTTCGAGGCGGCCTCCTATCACATCTATTCAGAGGAGAGCGTGCTCGGCATTCCGATGCAGGCCTTCGCCCTCCTGGTCTTCGGCTTCCTCCTGTTCGGCAATGCGCTGGTCTATACGGGCGGCGGCCAGTTCTTCATCAACCTCGCCTTCGCGCTGCTGGGCCATGTGCGCGGCGGACCGGCCAAGGTCGCCATCTTCTCCTCCGGCCTCTTTGGCTCCATGTCCGGCGGGCCGATCACCAACGTGCTGACCACGGGCGCGCTCACCATCCCGGCGATGAAGCGCATCGGCGTCCGCGCCAAGACGGCGGGCGCGATCGAGGCCTGCGCCTCGACCGGCGGCACGATGATGCCGCCGATCATGGGCGCGACCGCCTTCGTCATGGCGGACTTCCTCTCCGTCTCCTATGTCGACGTGGCGTTGGCCGCTTTGGTGCCGTCGCTGCTCTACTATCTCGGCCTCTTCATGCAGATCGACGCCTACGCGGCCCAGAACGACCTGCAGGGCCTCGACAAGTCGGAGCTGCCGACGATCGGCTCCGTCATCAAGGACGGCTGGTACTACATCTTCGCCTTCGCGCTGCTGGTCTTCCTGCTCGTCGTCTGGTGGCGGGAGGCGCAGGCGCCGTTCTACGCGACGGTCGTGCTGCTGGCGGTCAACCAGTTCAACAAGAAGCACCGCTTGGATTGGGAGACGTTCAAGACCTACCTCTACTCGACCGGCGGCCTGCTGGCGGAGCTCGGCGGCCTGCTGGCGGCGGTCGGCCTCGTCGTCGGCGCGCTGCAGGCGACCGGCATGACGGGCTCGGTCACGAACATCCTGGTCAACATCGCCGGCGACGCGCCGATCGTCCTGCTCTGCATGGGCGCGTTGACGTCCTTCATCCTCGGCATGGGGATGACCGTGACGGCGGCTTACATCTTCCTGGCGATTATCCTGGCGCCGGCGCTGGTCAAGGTCGGCATGAACCCGATGGCGGTGCACATGTTCGTGCTCTATTGGGGCATGCTCTCGTTCATCACGCCGC
Organism: Pseudomonadota bacterium; assembly: GCA_036732525.1. GTDB lineage: Bacteria > Pseudomonadota > Alphaproteobacteria > Bin95 > Bin95 > VMCJ01. The sequence continues at coordinate 11,441 of DAINCG010000117.1, forward strand.
CGGTGGCGCTCGCCGCCTTCGCGGCGTCGACCGTCGCCAAGTGCAAGCCGATGGAAACGGGCGTGGAGGCGATGCGCATCGGCACCGTCATCTACTTCATTCCATTCTTCTTCGTCTTCAATCCGGCGCTCCTTCTGCAGGGCTCGGCGATTGAGGTGGTCGTCGTCTGCGCGACCGCGCTCATCGGCATCCTGTTGGTGTCGGCGGGGCTGCAAGGCTGGCTTATCGGCGTCGGCAGCCTCGGGCGCGGGCCGGTCAGCCTGCTGGGGCGCGTCTCGCTCGTCGCCGGCGGCCTGACGCTCGCGGCGCCTGGTCGGTGCCGGTGGATTGACGCTGGCGGCGCCTGGCGGCGGCATGCTGGGCTTCGACCACACGACGCTTCTGGTCGCGGCCCTGCTGATCGTCGCCCCCGGCGTGCTGATCGCCTGGTCGAACGGCCGGCGGCGGGAGGCCGTGCGCGCATGACCGATTTCACCGCGATCCGGGTCGACATCGCCGACGGCGTCATGACGGTGACGCTCTACCGGCCCGACAAGCTGAACGCCATGAACCGGCCGATGCTGGAGGAGGTGATCCAGGCGGTCGATCTGGCCGACGCCGACGACGCCGTCCGCGCCGTCGTCTTTACCGGCGCCGGCCGGGCGTTCTGCGC
>DAINCG010000118.1:0-4588 GCA_036732525.1 Pseudomonadota bacterium
GGAACGTCGCGGCGCGCCCGCCGTCGGCAAGCAGGTTCGAACAGACGCCGACCGCCCGCGAGGCGTCGAGCACATGGACGACGCCCTTGTCATAGGCGGGCTCGATCTTGAGGGCCGTGTGCGCCTTCGACGTCGTCGCCCCGCCGATCAGCAGCGGCTGCTGGAAGCCCTGGCGGCGCATCTCGCTCGCGACGTTGACCATTTCGTCGAGCGACGGCGTGATCAGGCCGGAGAGGCCGATGATGTCCGCCTTCTCCTGCTTCGCCGCCTCCAGGATCTTTTCCGCCGGCGCCATCACGCCGAGGTCGATGACCTTGTAGTTGTTGCACTGGAGCACGACGCCGACGATGTTCTTGCCGATGTCGTGGACGTCGCCCTTGACCGTCGCCATGACGATCACGCCGGCCGCCTTCGCGTCGCCCTCGGCCTTCTCGGCCTCGATGTAGGGCGTGAGATAGGCCACGGCCTGCTTCATGACGCGGGCGGACTTCACCACCTGCGGCAGGAACATCTTGCCAGCGCCGAAGAGGTCGCCGACGACGTTCATGCCGTCCATCAGCGGGCCTTCGATCACGTCGAGCGGCCGGTCGGCGGCTTGCCGCGCCTCCTCGGTGTCTTCTTCCACATAGGTCGTGATGCCGCGGACGAGGGCGTATTCCAGCCGGTCGATCACCGGCGCCTCCCGCCAGGAGAGGTCTTCCTTCGGCCCCGATTCGCCCTTCTGGCCGCGATACTGCTCGGCGATTTCCAGCAGGCGTTCGGTCGCGTCGTCGCGGCGGTTCAGGATGACGTCCTCGACCCGCTCGCGGAGTTCCGGGTCGATCTGGTCGTAGACGTCAAGCTGGCCGGCATTGACGATGCCCATGTCCATGCCCGCCTGGATGGCGTGGAACAGGAAGACGGAGTGCATCGCCCGGCGCACCGGCTCGTTGCCCCGGAAGGAGAACGAGACGTTGGAGACGCCGCCCGAGACGTGGGCGTGCGGCAGGTCCTGCTTGATGCGCCGCGTCGCCTCGATGAAGTCGCGGCCGTAGTTGTTGTGCTCCTCGATGCCGGTCGCCACGGCGAAGATGTTCGGGTCGAAGATGATGTCCTGGGGCGGCAGGCCGACCTTTTCGGTCAAGAGCTTGTAGGCGCGCGTGCAGATTTCGACCTTGCGGTCCGCCGTGTCGGCCTGGCCGATCTCGTCGAACGCCATGACGACGACGGCGGCGCCGTAGCGGCGGCAAATACGCCCCTGTTCCAGGAAGGGCTCTTCGCCTTCCTTCATGCTGATCGAATTGACGATCGGCTTGCCCTGGACGCATTTCAGGCCGGCCTCGATCACCGACCATTTCGACGAATCGATCATGATCGGCACGGCCGCGATGTCCGGCTCCGCCGCGATCAGGTTGAGGAAGGTCTTCATCGCCGCTTCCGCGTCGAGCAGGCCTTCGTCCATGTTGACGTCGATGATCTGGGCGCCGTTCTGGACCTGCTGACGCGCGACTTCGAGCGCCTCGGCATAGTCGCCGGCCATGATCAGTTTGCGGAACCGGGCGGAGCCGGTGACGTTGGTACGCTCGCCGACATTGATGAAGGTCGGCTGCGGGCTGGGTATATCGTTCATGCGGCCTTTACGAAGGGCTCGAGTCCGGAAAGACGCAGGCGCTTCGGCAGGCCGGGCGGCGTGCGCGGCTTCTTGCCGGCGACCGCGTCGGCGATGGCGCGGATGTGGTCGGGCGTGGTGCCGCAGCAGCCGCCGACGATGTTGACGAGGCCAGAGTCGGTCCACTCCATCAGATGGGCGGCCGTCTCGTCCGGCGTCTCGTCATAGCCGCCGAGGTCGTTCGGCAGGCCGGCGTTCGGATATGCGGAGACCGCGACGTCCGCGACCTTGGCGATGGCGGCGACGTGCGGCCGAAGCTGTGCGGCGCCGAGCGCGCAGTTGAAGCCGACGCTGAACGGCTTCGCGTGCATGATCGAATGCCAGAACGCCTCCGGCGTCTGGCCGGAGAGCGTACGGCCCGAAAGATCGGTAATCGTGCCGGAGATCATGATCGGCGTGTGCTGGCCACGCTCCTCCTCGATCTGCATCAGCGCGAAAATGGCGGCCTTGGCGTTCAAGGTGTCGAAGATCGTCTCGACCAGGAAGATGTCGACGCCGCCGTCGAGCAGCGCTTCGGCCTGCTCCCGATAGGCCTCGACCAGAGTGTCGAAATCGACGTTCCGGAAGCCGGGATCGTTGACGTCGGGCGAGATCGAGGCGGTGCGGTTGGTCGGCCCCATGGCGCCCGCGACGAAGCGCGGCTTCTCCGGCGTGGACGCGGCGTCGGCGGCTTCGCGCGCGATCTTGGCCGCGGCCCGGTTGATGTCCGTGACATGGTCTTCCATGCCGTAGTCCGCCTGGGCGACGGACGTCGCGTTGAAGGTGTTGGTCTTCAGGATGTCCGCGCCGGCGTCGAGATAGGCGTCATGAATTTCGCGAATGGCGTCAGGGCGCGTCAACACCAGCAGGTCGTTGTCGCCCTTCAGGTCCTGGGGCCAGTCCTTGAACTGTTCGCCGCGGAAATCGGCTTCGTCGAGCTTGAGGTTCTGGATCATAGTGCCCATGGCGCCGTCCAGGACGAGCACGTGGTCCCGGGCGGCCTCTGCCAGACGGGCGGAGCGGTCTTCTGACGATGTCATAGGCGCGCTTTCGGTTGGTCGGAGCTGCATTGCATCATGCGCATATAAACATATCGTTATATGAATCGCAATCGAACCGGACCTCGGCGGCGGAACGCAGAAACGCCGGCCGCCCCTTCCGGAGCGGCCGGCGCTGCAAAGCCGAGGCGGGCCGAATCAGTAGATGACGACGCTGCGGATGGACTCGCCCTTGTGCATCAGGTCGAAGGCGTCGTTGATCTTCTCCAAGGGCATGGTGTGGGTGATCAGCGGGTCGATCGACACCTTGCCCTCCATATAGAGGTCCACGATCTTCGGCACGTCCGTCCGGCCCCGCGCGCCGCCGAAGGCGGAGCCGCGCCAGACCCGGCCGGTGACCAGCTGGAACGGCCGGGTCGCGATCTCCGCGCCGGCGGGCGCCACGCCGATGATGACGCTTTCGCCCCACCCCTTGTGGCAGGCTTCGAGGGCCGCGCGCATCACCTCGACATTGCCGATGCATTCGAAGGTATAGTCGGCGCCGCCGCCGGTCAGTTCGACCAGATGGCCGACCAGGTCGCCCTTGACCTTCGACGGATTGACGAAGTCCGTCATGCCGAACTGGGTGGCGAGCGGAACCTTGCTCTCATTGAGATCGACGCCGACGATCTGCCGCGCGCCGACCATCTTCAGGCCCTGGATCACGTTGAGGCCGATGCCGCCGAGGCCGAAGACGATCGCCCGCGACATCGGCTCCACCTTGGCGGTGAACATCACGGCGCCCAGGCCCGTGGTCACGCCGCAGCCGATGTAGCAGATCTTGTCGAAGGGCGCGTCCTCGCGGACCTTGGCGAGCGCGATTTCGGGCAGGACCGTGTAGTTCGAGAAGGTCGAGGTGCCCATGTAGTGCAGGATCTTCTCACCCTTATAGGAGAAGCGGCTGCTGCCGTCGGGCATCACGCCCTGGCCCTGGGTGACCCGGATCGACTGGCAGAGGTTGGTCTTGGGATTGAGGCAGTATTCGCAGGTCCGGCATTCCGGCGTGTAGAGCGGAATGACATGGTCGCCCGGCTTCAGCGTCGAGACGCCGGGGCCGACCTCGACGACGACGCCCGCGCCCTCATGGCCCAGGATGGCCGGGAAGGCGCCCTCCGGGTCGGCGCCGGACAAGGTGAATTCGTCCGTATGGCAGACGCCGGTCGCCTTCACCTCGACCAGAACTTCGCCCGCCTTCGGGCCTTCCAGGTCGACTTCGACGATCTCCAGCGGCTTGCCGGCCTCGAACGCGACGGCGGCTCTGGTCTTCATGGCGGCTCCTCTTGACGGCCCGGATTCCGGAAATGCGTTTACGTGCGGGAGCCTAGCCGAAGCGGCGGCGATGCGAAACCGCAAGAGCGGTCAATGACCGCCCGCGCCGAACGCGGTCGCCGCCTTGTCCCAGAGCCACTGGATCAGCGACAGGACGACGAAGATCGCAAGCGCCCAGACCAGCACGTCGAACGCGTTGAGCTCCCAAACGCCCAGCGCTCCCGCGCCTTGGCCGAGCCCGCGGCGCAACTGGTCGCCGCCGGGGCCGAGCGCCTGCTGGCCGAAGAGGCCGTCATTGCCCCAGAAGCGCCAGGTCCAGAAGCGGGAGACGTAGAGGAGCGCGGCGGCGAGGCCGCCGGCGATGACGAGGCCGACCACGCCGGAAACGAGCCGCCGCCCGCTCACGGCAGCGTCTCCGCCGTCGCGAGGTCGGTCCGGAAGATCAGCAGGTCGCCCCGGCGGACCACGTCGCCTTCCAGCCGCACCATGCGCGCGACCAGGTCGTAGAGCGCGTCGCCGACCGGACCGCCCGCAGGATCGGCCAGCAGCAGGAACGCGCTGCCTTCGACCGGTCCTGTCGAGACGAAGACGGGCGGCGCGTCGCCGTAGATGCACAGGTTCGCACAGGCCTTGTGGGCGAGCCCGGTTCCGGGCC
>DAINCG010000118.1:4679-12047 GCA_036732525.1 Pseudomonadota bacterium
GTCCACAGCCTGCAGGCCGTTCTGGCCGCCTGCCGCCTGCAGCATGTCGAGGTCGCCCCGCTTCAGGACGACGCCCTTCGCGCGGACGCGCTGGCCGTCGAGCATGGCGGCGGCCGGCTGCACGCCGCGCTTGCCCTGACCCGCCAGCATGATGGTGTGGCCGGCCGCGACGCGCTCCGAGCCTTCGATGACGGTGACGGTCGGATAGGGCGCCGCCATGAGCACGCCCTCGAAGGTCTGTTCGCCCCAGTCGAAGCGGAAGGCGCCGGGGCCGGGGTCGGGTCGGGCGCCGCCGATGGCGAGCGCGAGGCCCGCGAAGCCCGCGATCCCGATGACGGCGCAGGCCATAAGGAAACCCCGCAGCGCGCGCGGCGGCTTCGCCCAGCCGATGAAGAAGGGGCCGTCGTCCGGCGTCTCTGTCATGTCGCGGCCTCCAGCGCGGGCACGGGCTCGGTCGGCGTGCCCGGCGGGTTCGGGCGCGGGTCGACCAGCAACAAGTCGCCCTGGCGGCGCAGGTTGTAGGTCGGCACCCGGTCGGTGAACGGCGCCGGCGTGCGGCCGTTGCGCACGTCGTATTGGAAGCCGTGCCAGGGGCAGGTCACGCAGCCGTCGAGGATGCGGCCCTCGCCGAGCGGCCCGTTCTGGTGGGCGCAGGCGTTGCTGATCGCGGAGAAGGCGCCCTCGTGCCGGAAAACCGCGACCCGGTCGCCATTGCCGAGCAGGACGACCTTGGCCCGCCCCTCGGCGATCTCGTCGTCCCGGCCGACGACGCGCCAGCCGTCCAGCAGGTCGGCGGTCACTGCGCGGCGGCGCTCGACGAGGGCGGCCCAGGCGTGCAGCACGCAAACGGCGCCCGCCGCGGCCGCGACGACGACGGCGAAGACCGCGTTTGTCTCGTCCTGGAGCGCGCCCAGGCTGACATGCAGGACGACGGCCAGATATGCGGGGTAGATCAGGTAGTGGGCGGCTTTCCAGATGCGCGGCGTCAGGAACTTCAGCCAGAAATCGTGGCTGGTGAACGCCAGCACGGCGAGCGCGATCAGGGCGAAGACGCCGAACGCCTCGAACGGAAAGCCCAGGAGCTGACCGTAGGACGTGTTGGCGGAGAGAGTCGCGTTCAGCTTCGGCACGGGGCTGAAGTTGAAGTACCAGTTGACGACGGCCGTCGCGTGGGTCGCCGCGACGAAGAAGGTGACGACGCCGAAGTGGCGCCGGTTGTAGAGGAGCGGCAGGAAGCGCCGGTCGAGCCGGGCGAGCGGCCCGATCGCCAGGATGACGCTCAGCATCAGGAAGGCGCAGGAGCCGAAGGCGCGGGCGATGTGAATGGCGCCGTCGACGCCGGGCTGCGGCCCCGCGAGATGGGGCCCGTAGCGCAGGAAAAGAAAGAGGTAGACGACCGTCGCCGCCACGAAGGCGAGGTCGTAGAGATACTTGAAGCCGTTCCATTGCACCGGCACATAGCGCATCGCCTCAGCCTCCCGACGTCGGCGGTTTGGAGAGCTGAACCGGCGCCGCGTCCGGATGCTGCGGCTGGTCGAGCGCCATCGCCAGGACGAAGACGAGCGGGATCAAGGCGGCGAGCACGCTCCAGACCCGCCCATGGGCGGCGCGGGGCGGGCGGTGTTTGTGCATGTAGTCGAGCTCGCCGCGCGCAAGCGCCAGCCACCGGATCAAGACCAGCGGCCAGAGCAGCACGAGGCCCGGAATCAGCAAGGCGCGGAAGACGAAGGCGCCCTTGGCGTCCGGATCGACGCGGTCGAGGCCGAAGGCGAGGAACGCCGCGGCGGCGAGCAGCCCCAGATAGAGCCACCAGCGCCCGAAACCGAGCAGGATTTCGACTGTGGCCATGCCCCCTCCGCCAGCCGATTCGCGCGGAGGCTAGGCCGTGGCTCGGGGCCGGTCAATTCACGGCTGGATGATGGGGCCGGCTAGTCGGCGATCGCGAAGAACGCCGCGCCGCCGGCGACGGCGAAGCAGACCGCCGCGGCCGTCGCCAGCGCCGAGCGCACCAATTTGAAGCTGGCCAGCGCCTCGGCTTCCGACGGCGCGAGGCCGGGCGGCGCCGGTTCCGACAGGAATGGCGGGCCGCCGCCATGGCGCGCCCAATGTCGGACGGCGATCCAGTCCCGGAGCAGGCCGAGCGTGCGAAACGCCATGATCGCGGGAATCCCGGCCAGGATCAGCAGGACGATGCGCATTGCCCCTGTGCCCCGTTTTACATGACGCCGAAGCCTGTCGCGGCGTAGATCAGGCCGACCGCCATGGCGCCGAAAAAGGCGAGGCCGACATATGCGGCGAAGATCGACGGCCGCACGATGGCCCAGACCGCGGCCATCGCCGGAATGCAGGTCATCGCGCCGGCCAGGATGAAGGACATGGCCGCGCCCGCGCCCATGCCCTGTTCGACGAAGCCGGCGACGAGCGGCGGCGCCGCATAGCCGTTCAGGTAGGCGGGCGCGCCGGCGAGCGCGCCGACCGCGATCGACAGAAGGCCATCGCCGCCGACCACCGACGCGATCGCGTCCGCCGGGACATAGGCCACCATGACTGCTTCCAGGATGTAGGCCAGGCCCATCCACTTGATCAGGAAGAAGAGGTTCTGCAGCGCCTCGCCGGCGAAGGTCCGCCGGCGATCCGCCTCCTGCCAGAAGCGCCAGACCGGACGTTGGGCGAGCCGGCTCGGCCCGCAGCCGCAGCAGCCGCCGGCGGAGCGCGGGCGGAGCGGTTCGGCGAAGGCGCCGGCGCGCATCGCCGTCCGCATGGCGAAGCCGCCGGCGATGCCGATGCCGATCGCGGCGAGCGCCTTTGCGACCGCGAAGGGCCAGCCGAGCGCGGCGGCGGTGATCAGGAGCGTCGGCGGGTCGATCACCGGCGAGGCGAGCCAGAACGCCATCACCGCCGAAATCGGCGCCCCGGCCGCGAGCAATGCCGCCACCAGCGGAATGACCTCGCAGGAACAGAACGGCGCGAGGCCGCCGAACAGCGCGGCCGCGAAGATCATCCGCGTCTCCCGCCCTTCGAACGCCTTCGCGATCACGCCCTGGGCCCCCGACGCAGCGAGCCCGCCGATCAGAAGGCAGGCGAAGATCACGTAGGGCAGCGTGTGCAGCAGCGCTTCGACGGCGAACGTCACGCGATCCGCGACGCCCGCCGGGTCGAACAGGGCGATCAGTCCGACGATCAGCAGAATCGTCAGCCAGACGCGATCCAGTTTCGGCCATTCGGCCCGTTTCAGGGCGCTCAGAACGAGTTCGGTCATGAGGCGGCCTCCAGCGGCGTCGCGGCGTCCGCGCAGCATTCGGTCACGAGATACGCGGCGAGCGCCTCGATCCGTCCGAAGTCGGCGGAGCAGGCGATGCTGCGTCCCTTCTTCACTTGGCGCACGAGACCGGCGGCGGCAAGGAAGCGGAGATGATGCGTGCAGGTCGACGCCGGAATGCCGAGCGCCTGTTGCACCTCGCCGACGGTCAGCCCGTCCGGCCCGGCGCGGACCAGCAGGCGGAGCGCCTGGAGCCGCGGTTCGGAGCCGATCGCGGCGAAGGCGCGGGCGGCCGCTTCGACGGCCGGCGCCGGGGCGGCGTCATGGCTGTGATCTCGCATACCACGACAATACTAGAATTATCGAAATATGCAATCGCCTACCGCGCTCGGGCCCGCCGTCGGATGCGGGCTTCCCGCCAGAGCACGTAGAGGCCGGAGCCGATGACGATGCCGCCGCCGACGATGGTCCAGACGCCGGGCGTCTCCCGGAACCAGAGATAGCCGAGCGCCACCGCCCAGAGGACGCGGACATAATTGAAAGGCGCCACCAGCGATGCGTCCGCCGCGCCGAGGCTCGCCAGCATGGTCAGGTGGGCGATGAAGCCAAGCGCGCCCATCCCGGCGATGAACGCGGCTTCGTCGAGGGCCAGGGGCTTCCAGCCGGCGCCGTAGGCCGCGGCAAGAACGACGATCGATCCGACCAGGAAGGAATAGAACAGCGTCGTCTCGAAGCCGTCGCGGCCGGCGAGCAGCCGCGTGATCAGCTGGTAGAAGGCGAAGAAGATCGCGCCGACGAGGGGCAGCACGGCGAGCCACTGGAAGATGGCCGTACCGGGCTGCATGACGATCGCCGCTCCGGCGAGGCCGACCAGCACCGCGGCCCAGCGCCGCCAGCCGACCTGCTCGCGGAGGAACGGGCCGGAAAAGACCACGACCCAGAGCGGCGCAGTGAAGCTGATCACCGTCGCTTCGGCGAGCGGCAAGTGCTTCAGGGCGATGAACAGCAGCGACAGCGACATGACCAGCATCAGGCCGCGCGCGACCTGGAGCAGCGGCGCCTGGGTCCTGACGAGGCGCCGCGGACCGATGCCGTTCGCGAACGCCAGGCCGATCGAGAACAGCAAGATCGCCAGGAAGTAGCAGCCGACGACCTCGAGCTGCGGCACGGTTTGCATGACCCGCTTGCCCATGGCGTCGACGATGGCGATGCAGCTCATTGAGAGCAGCATCATCAGGATCCCATAGACGGGGCGCGGGGATGCGGGGGGCATGGGCGGCTACTCGGCGGCTTGCGATTCGCCCCAGCATGGCAGGGCGAGGCGGAAGAAGCTCGTGCCGTCTTCGGCGAACTCGACCGTCAGGTCGCCGTGCATCGCTCGCATCACCGCCCGGCTGATCGGCAGGCCGAGCCCGGCGCCGTGGCCGTCGCCGGCGCGGCCGCCGCGGGCGAACTTCTGGAAGATCGTCTCGGCCTCGTCCGGGCCGACGCCGCCGCCGTTGTCGATCACGTCGATCATGGCGCGCCGGCCGTCGCGCGCCGCGCGCACCAGGACCTTCGGGTGCGGCGCCGAATTGTACTTGATGGCGTTGCCGAGCAGGTTGATCAGCGCCTGGCGCAGCCGGTCGGGGTTGGCGGCGAGCGGGATCGGCTCGTCCGGCGTTTCGACGGCGATCTCGACGGCGGCGGCGCGGGCGAGGGCGGAGACGGTGTCGAGCGCCGCGTGGATCGCGTCCGCCGCCGGCGTCGGCTCGATGGCGAGGTCGAGCGCGCCGGCCTCGAGGCGCCCGATGTCCAGGATCTCGTCGAGCAGGCGGGTCAGGCGCTGGCTCTCCTCGTTGATGATGCCGACGAAGCGGCGACGATCCGCGTCCGAGATCGGGTCGACGGTCAGCAGGATTTCGGAGAAGGAGCGGATCGACGTCATCGGCGTGCGGAGTTCGTGGCTGACCTGGGAGAGGAAATCGTCCTTCTGGGCGTCGAGCGTGCGCAGCTGCGCGTTGGCCTGGGTCAGCTGGCGGGCCGTCTCTTCCAGTTCCCGCGACTTCTCGGAGAGCTGGCGCGTCGTCTCCATAAGGCGCTGGGCCTCGTCGGCGATGTCGATCAGGTCGGTCATGCCGACGACCCGGCGCTCCGCCACGCGGCCGACCATCGCGTGTGCGGATGCGGCGCCGACGGCGCCGGCGAAGGCGCGCTCCAACTGCGCGATCATCGCGTCCGTCGGCGCCGGCAGGCCGGACCGGCGGCCCTGCGCGCGGGCCATGTCGTCGAACAGGATGCGCGCCGGCTCGCCGCCCAGGATGCGCTGGGCCAGCACGAACAGGTCTTCGGCCGAACTGGCGCCGGTCTCGTAGGAGCCGGCGTCGCCGGCCGGCGTGCGGAAGACGTCGACGAACTGCGGCGCCTGCAGCCGCTCGAGCGGGCTCGCCTCGGTCAGCGCGGAGACGACGATGAAGAGAAGGGCATTGCCGCCGAGGCTGACGACGACCGCATGCACCAGCGGATCGAAGTCGGCAAAGCCGAGCAGGCCCTGTGGGCGGAGCGCGGCGATGCCCCAGGGGCCGTTCGCGATCGTGTCCGCGCTCAGGATGAAGTCGCCGCCGAAGCTCGGCAGGAAAAGCGTGTACACCCAAAGCAATGCGCCGGCCGCCAGCCCGGCGAGCGCGCCGGCCCGCGTCGCGCCCCGCCAGAACACCGCGCCCAGAAGGCTCGGCAGGAATTGCGCCGCGCCGACAAAGGCGATCAGGCCGATCGCAGCGAGCGCGTCCGACCCGCCGCTCAGGCTGAAGTAGAGAAAGCCGAGACCCAGGATCAGCGCGATCGAAATGCGACGGGAAATGAGCAGCAGGCTGCGGAGGTCGCCGGTCACCTGACGGTCGCCCGACAGGAACTGTAGCGCGACCGGCATGAAGATGTGGTTCGAAACCATGGTCGAGACCGCGATCGCCGCGACGATCACCATGGAGGTCGCCGAAGAGAACCCGCCGATGAACGCCAGCAGCGCCAGTTCCTCCCGGCCCTCCGCCAGCGGCAGGGTGAGGACGTAGAGGTCCGGATTGGCGTCCGGCGGCAGCATCTTCAGGCCGACGAGCGCGATCGGCGCGATAAAAAGCGTCATGCCGAACAGATATGCGGGGAAGAGCCAGGAGGCCGTCGCGAGGTGGCGCTCGTCAATGTTCTCGACCACGGTCACCTGGAACTGGCGCGGCAGGCAGATGATCGCCGTCGCGGACAGGAACGTCAGGGTCGCCCAGCGCGCGCCGAAGATCTCCTCCCCGTAGACGAGACCGGTCGGCACGTCGTCGAAGACGGCGCTGACGCCCCCCGCCATGCCCCAGACGACGAAAACGCCGACGGCGATCAGCGCCAGCAGCTTAACGATCGCCTCGACGGCGATCGCGGCGACGACGCCGTGGTGCCGCTCGTTCGCGTCGATGTTGCGGGTGCCGAAAAGAATGGCGAAGAGCGCCATGCCGGACGCGACCCAGAACGCCGTCTCGACCGGGTCGGCCTCCGCCGCAAAGACCTTGTAGCTGAGCGTGACCGACTGCAGTTGCAGCGCGATGTAGGGCGTCGTCGAGACCAGCGCGATCAGCGTCGCCAGAACGGCGAGGCTGGCGCTCTTGCCGTAGCGGGAGGAGATCAGGTCGGCGATCGAGGTGATGCGGTTCGCCCGGCCGATGCGGACGAGCTTCCGCAAGAGCCACCACCAGCCGACGAAGACCAGCGTCGGGCCGAGATAGATCGTCACGAACTCCAGCCCGTTGCGCGCCGCGGAGCCGACCGCGCCGTAGAAGGTCCAGGACGTGCAGTAGACCGAGATCGAGAGCGTGTAGATGACCGGCGAGGACAGCCAGCGCATCCGTCCCGCGCGGGTGCGGCGATCGACCAGGAAGGCGATGCCGAACAGCAGCGCCACGTAGCCCAGCGCCACCGCGAACAGGAGGTCGGCGGAGATCATGGACCGTCGCGATCCCGCAGGTCGCGCGCGACGGCCCGGCCGCCCAGGATCAGCAACGCCCAGACGACGAAAATGTAGACCAGGGTCGCGGGCAGGCCGAACAGCAGGCCGTTCGTGTGGAACAGCAGCGCGAACGGCGGCAGCAGCA
>DAINCG010000119.1:0-4606 GCA_036732525.1 Pseudomonadota bacterium
CGAGAGCATCATCATGATCGGCGAGATCGGCGGCTCCGCCGAGGAGGACGCCGCGGAGTTCTATCGCCAGTCCAAGTCGAAGAAGCCGATGGTGGGCTTCATCGCCGGCGCGACCGCGCCGCCCGGCAAGCGCATGGGCCACGCCGGCGCGATCATCGCGGGCGGCAAGGGCACGGCGCAGGCCAAGTTCGAGGCGTTCCGCGAGGCGGGCGTCATGGTCAGCGAATCGCCGGCCGGCCTCGGCGAAACCATGCTGAAGGCCATGGGGCGTTAGCCTTGGCCTCACGAAACAAGCTATAAGGTCCTACCGGTTCAACTGGCGGAAAGGGGGCGACAGCCGCGCCCGGCGGCCAAGCCCGGAAAGACATGGCGAGCGACCCGAACGGCATGACGATCGACCGGCTGACCGCCGGACGCACCAGCTACCTCTACGGCCCTAACGGGGCGTTCATCGCGGATCTCTACGACCAGTATCTGGCCGATCCGCAGAGCGTCGACGAGAGCTGGCAGGCGCTGTTCCAGGAACTCCGCGGCGACGCCGAAGCGATCCTGGAAGAGGTGGACGGTCCGGCCTGGGGTCGCGGCCTGAAGGGGCGCAACGGCGCGGCGGCGGCGGGGGAGCCGGCGGCGAAGACCAACGGCAAGGCCGCGGGCGCGCCGATCGACGCTGCGGCTGTCCGGGCGGCGACGCTGGATTCGATCCGCGCGCTGATGCTGATCCGCGCCTATCGGATTCGCGGCCATCTCTACGCCGAACTTGACCCGCTCGGCCTCGCCGAAATCGAGCACCACCCGGAGCTCGACTACAAGACCTACGGCTTCGCCGACTCCGACCTCGACCGGCCGATCTTCATCGACAACGTCCTCGGCATGGAGACGGCGACGCTCCGCCAGATCCTGGAGGCGGTGCAGGCCACATATTGCGGCAAGATCGGCGTCGAGTTCATGCACATCCAGGATCCGGCCCAGAAGGCCTGGATCCAGGAGCGCATCGAGGCGCCGCGCAACCACACCGACTTCACCCAGCGCGGCAAGCTCGCCATCCTCGAGCGCCTGACGGCGGCGGAGACGTTCGAGCAGTTCCTCGATCGCCGTTTCGTCGGCGCCAAGCGCTTCGGCCTGGAAGGCGGCGAGTCGCTCGTGCCGCTGCTGGAGCAGATCATCAAGCGCGGCAGTCAGCTCGGTCTCGAAGAGCTGGTGCTGGGCATGGCGCATCGCGGCCGGCTGAATGTGCTCGCGAACGTCTTCGACAAGCCCTTCGTCAACATCTTCTCCGAATTCCAGGGCAATCCGGCAAATCCGGAGGACGTGCAGGGTTCGGGCGACGTCAAGTATCACCTCGGCACCTCGTCCGATCGGCAGTTCGACGACAAGACCGTGCATCTGTCGCTGACCCCGAACCCGTCGCACCTGGAGGTGGTCAATCCGGTGGTGCTCGGCCGCGTCCGCGCCAAGCAGCGCCAGCGCGGCGACCGGGCGCGCAACAAGGTGATGGGCGTGCTGCTGCATGGCGACGCCGCCTTCATCGGCCAGGGCCTGGTCGCGGAGACCTTCGAGCTTTCCGAGCTCAAGGGCTACCAGACCGGCGGGACAATCCATATCGTCATCAACAACCAGATCGGCTTCACGACGTCGCCGACCGAGGCGCGGTCCGGCCCCTATTGTTCGGAAATGGCCAAGATCGTGCAGGCGCCGGTCTTCCACGTGAACGGCGACGATCCGGAGGCGGTCGTGCACGTCGCCCGCATCGCGACGGAGTTCCGGTACGAGTTCAAGCAGGACATCGTCGTCGACATGTACTGCTATCGCCGGCAGGGTCATAACGAGAGCGACGAGCCCGCGTTCACCCAGCCCTTGATGTACAAGGAGATCGCAAAGCATCCGACGACCCGGAAGGTCTATGCCAACCGGCTGGTCGAGGAAGGCCTGATCACCGAGGAGCAGGGCCAGAAGTTCGTCGACGACTTCCGCGACCGCCTGGAGCAGGACTTTGAGGCGGCGCAGACCTTCAAACCGAACAAGGCGGACTGGCTGGAAGGCGCCTGGACCGGCATGGATATCGCGCGCGGCGACGACCGGCGCGGCGACACCGCGGTCGAACTCGCCGTGCTGCGTGAGATCGCGGAGAAGATCACCAGCGTTCCGCCGAACTTCAACCTGAACAGCAAGATCGCCCGCCAGTTCGCCGCCAAGCTGAAGGCGGTCGACGACGGCGAGGGCATCGACTGGGCGACGGCCGAAGCGCTGGCGTTCGGCGCCTGCGCCATCGAAGGCACGCCGGTCCGCCTGTCCGGTCAGGATTGCGGCCGCGGCACCTTCTCGCAGCGCCATGCCGTGCTGACCGACCAGGAAACGGCGGAGGAATACGTGCCGCTGCAGCACCTCCGCGACGATCAGGCCAAGGTCGACGTGCTCGACAGCCCACTCGCCGAAATGTCGGTCCTCGGCTTCGAATATGGCTACACCACGGCCGAGCCGAACGCGCTGGTCATGTGGGAAGCGCAGTTCGGCGACTTCGCCAACGGCGCCCAGGTGATCATCGACCAGTTCATCACGACCGGGGAATCGAAGTGGCTGCGCATGTCGGGCGTGACCATGCTGCTGCCGCACGGCTATGAAGGCCAGGGGCCGGAGCACTCCTCGGCCCGGCTGGAGCGCTATCTCCAGATGTGCGCCGAGGACAACATGCAGGTCTGCGTGCCGTCGACGCCGGCGAACTATTTCCACATGCTGCGCCGGCAGGTCCGGCGCAATTTCCGCAAGCCCCTGATCGTGATGACGCCGAAGTCGCTGCTGCGGCACAAGGCCTGCGTCTCGAACCTGGTCGACTTCGGCCCCGGTTCGTCCTTCCATCGGGTGATCCCGGACCACGGCAAGCTCGCCGCCGGCGCGAAGGTCAAGCGGATCGTGCTCTGCTCCGGCAAGGTCTACTACGACCTGCTCGCGACGCGGGACGAGCGCAAGCTGAAGGACGTCGCCATCGTGCGGGTCGAGCAGCTCTATCCCTTCCCGGTGCGCTCCCTGACGGCGGAGCTCGAAAAATATCCGAACGCCGAGGTCGTCTGGTGCCAGGAAGAGCCGGAGAACATGGGCGCCTGGCGCTTCATCGACCGGCGTCTCGAACGGCTCATGGCGGAAATTCCGAAGCTGAAGGCGGACCGGCCGCGCTATGTCGGCCGTCCGGAAGCCGCCTCCACCGCAACCGGCGTGCTGAAGCGCCATGTCGCCGAGCAGACCAAGCTGGTCGACGAGGCTCTCACCGTCTGATGGCGGGCGGCTTCGGCCGCTCTTCCGCAGCCAAACGTAAGGACGTTGCATGTCAGTTGAAATCGTCGTCCCGACCCTGGGCGAATCCGTCACCGAGGCCACGATCGCCCGCTGGTTGAAGAAGGCCGGCGAGGCGGTCGCCGCCGACGAGCCGTTGGTCGAGCTCGAGACCGACAAGGTGACGGTCGAGGTGCCGGCGCCGACGGCCGGCGTGCTCGAGAGCCAGGCGGTCGCCGAGGGCGACAATGTCGAGGTGGGCGCGCTGCTGGGCTCGATCGCGGAAGGCGCGACCGCCGACAAGCCGATCAAGGACGCAGCGGAAGAAAAGACGCCGGAAAAAGCGGCGACGCCGGATGTGGGCAAGAAACCGCCGAAGGCGGGGCCGGAGCCGGTCCAGCCCAAGGCGCCGCCGCGCGGCGCGCCGGCGCCGCGGCCGTCGCTGATGGTCTCGCCGGCCGCCGCCCAGTCCGGCGCGCCGCCGATGCCGCCGTCGGTCAAGAAGCTGGTCGCGGAATACGGCCTGATCCCGAGCGAGATCCCGGCGACGGGCCGCGGCGGCCGGCTGACCAAGGGCGATGTGCTGGCCTATCTCGAATCCGGCGGCCGCGACATCTTCGCCGTCGCCCAGCCGGAAGCCGATCGGTCGGAAGAGCGGGTGCGCATGTCGCGTCTCCGCCGCCGCATCGCGGAGCGGCTGAAGGAAGCCCAGAACACCGCCGCCATGCTGACGACCTTCAACGAGGTCGACATGACGGAAATCCTGGCCGTCCGGAAGGAATTCCGCGACGACTTCGAGAAGCGCCACGGCGTGCGCCTCGGCTTCATGTCGTTCTTCGTGAAGGCGGCGATCCAGGGCCTGCGCGACGTGCCGGCGGTCAACGCCCAGATCGACGGCGACGAGATCGTCTTTAAGAACTACTACGACATCGGCGTCGCGGTCGGCACGGAGCAGGGGCTCGTCGTGCCGATCCTGCGCAATGCGGAGAACATGAGCCTCGCCGGCGTCGAGAAGGCGATCGGCGAGTTCGCCCGCAAGGCCCGGGACGGCAAGCTCAGCCTCGACGACCTTTCCGGCGGCACCTTCACCATTTCGAACGGCGGCGTCTACGGCTCGCTCCTCTCGACGCCGATCCTGAATCCGCCCCAGTCCGGCATCCTCGGCATGCACAAGACGCAGATGCGCCCGATGGTCATGCCCGATGGCTCGGTGCAGGCGCGGCCGATGATGTATCTGGCGCTCTCCTACGACCATCGCATCGTCGACGGCTCGGAGGCGGTGACCTGCCTGGTGCGCATGAAGGAAAGCCTGGAAGACCCGCGCCGCCTGCTCCTGGACATG
>DAINCG010000119.1:4660-7107 GCA_036732525.1 Pseudomonadota bacterium
ACCTGGTCGTCATCGGCGGCGGCCCCGGCGGCTATGTCGCCGCCATCCGCGCGGCGCAGCTCGGCATGAAGACCGCCTGCGTGGAGATGCGCGGCGCCTTGGGCGGGACCTGCCTGAATGTCGGCTGCATTCCCTCGAAGCACCTGCTGCACGCCAGCCACGCCTATGAGGAGGCGACGCACGGCTTCGCCAAGCTCGGTGTGGTGGCGAAGGAGGTCTCGCTCGACCTGAAGCAGATGATGGCCTCGAAGGACGAGGTGGTGACCGGCCTCACCCAGGGCATCGAGTTTCTGTTCAAGAAGAACAAGGTCGACTACGTCAAGGGCAAGGGCCGCATCGCCGCCAAGGGCAAGGTCGCGGTGACCGACGCGGACGGCAAGGAAACGACGCTCGAGGCCAAGAACATCCTGATCGCGACCGGCTCCGAATCGACGCCGCTGCCGGGGATCGAGGTCGACGAGAAGAAGATCGTGACCTCGACGGGCGCGCTCGCGCTCGGCAAGGTCCCGAAGAAGATGGTCATCATCGGCGGCGGCGTGATCGGGCTGGAGCTCGGCGTCGTCTGGCGCCGTCTCGGCGCCGAGGTCGAGGTCGTCGAATTCCTCGACCGGATCCTGCCGACGATGGACGGCGAGGTCTCGAAGACCATGCAGCGCATCCTGAAGAAGGCGGGCTTCGCCTTCCGCCTCTCGACCAAGGTGACAGGCGCCAAGACGACGCGGTCCGGCGTCACGTTGACGTTGGAGCCCGCCAAGGGCGGGGACGCCGAGGAGATCAAGGCGGACGTCGTGCTGGTGTCGATCGGCCGTCGCCCCTACACGGACGGCCTCGGGCTGGAGGCGGTCGGCGTCGAGATGGACCGCGGCAAGGTCCGGATCGACGGCCACTACCGGACCAGCGTCGAGGGCATCTGGGCGATCGGCGACGTGGTCGACGGCCCGATGCTGGCTCACAAGGCGGAAGACGAGGGCGTGGTCGCGGCCGAAATCATGTCGGGCCAGGCCGGGCACATCGACTATGACTGCATCCCCTCCGTCGTCTACACGTGGCCGGAGGTCGCGAGCGTCGGCCGAACGGAGGAGCAGCTCAAGGAGCAGGACGTCGCCTACAAGGTCGGCAAGTTCCCCTTTCAGGCGAATTCCCGCGCCCGCGCCTCCGGCGGCGGCGAGGGCTTCGTCAAGCTGCTGTCCGACGCGGAAACCGACCAGGTTCTCGGCGCGCACATCATCGGACCCGACGCCGGCACGCTGATCGCCGAAGTCGCGCTCGCGATGGAGTTCGGCGCATCGTCGGAAGACATCGCCCGGACCTGCCACGCCCATCCGACGCTGAACGAGGCGGTCAAGGAAGCCGCGCTCGCGGTCGACGGTCGGCAGATTCACGCCTGATCCGCGGCGCGCCTTCGGCGCCCAACCCGCACATTTTCGGAACAATCCAGCCTGCCTGTCGCTTGGCCTGACAGACGGACGGTCTTCGCGTTCGTGGAGACCATCCGTCGTCGACCGCCAACCAGAGGAGACCGTCATGAGTACGGATCGCGACGCCTATGTCCGCAAGATGGAAGCGCGGATCGATCAGGCGAACGCCGAAATCGAAAAGCTGAAGGCGAAGGCCGACGAGGCCGGCGCCGACGCCGAAATCCAATACGACGAAACGCTCGACAAGCTGCGCCGGCAGCGCGAGAAGGCGGAGACCGAGCTCGATGAACTCCGCATCGCGGGCGAGGACAAGCTCGCCGACATCCGCAACCGCATGGAAGCGATTTGGAGCGAGTTCGACGCCGCAGTCATGAAGACCTGACGGCCAATTGCGCATCCCGGCGCGAAGCAGCGCTCTCGCGACGCTCGCGTATTCGTCAACATGGCGCGATCGTCGTTGCGAGGAATTCTCATGGCGCTCCCGGGGGCGCGGGCCCTCGGCTGCTTGAGAAAAATTCATCCTGGAAACGGAAGGGTTCTTTTCGGGACGGTCGAATGCCCATATGGCCGAGTGCAAGGGAAGCGGCGCTTCGGGCGTCGGGGTCCTTGCGACCTTTTAATAGGCCAATGAGGTATAGTCATGTCGCAAGCCATTCGTTTTGAACGACTTCCGAACGCCGTCAAGGGCGGCGCGCCGGAATTCGAGCGCGGATTGGTGGAGCACATGCCCCGCTTGCGGGCTTTCGCGCGCAGCCTGTCGTCCGACCCGGCTCGGGCCGACGATCTGGTGCAGGAGACGATGTTGAAGGCGCTCGACAAGCGGTCGAGCTATGCCATGGGCACCAACCAGCGCGCCTGGCTGTTTACGATCCTCAAGAATACGTTCTATTCGGAAATACGCCGCAGACGCCGTGAGGTGGACATTGAGGACGCGCCGGAGCCGCGCGTCGGCGGCTCGACCGCCGCTCAGGAAGCCGCGGTCGCGCTGAACGAACTCGGCGACGCCGTCGATGGCTTGCCCGAAGAACA
>DAINCG010000119.1:7117-11959 GCA_036732525.1 Pseudomonadota bacterium
GCCGTGTTGCTGGTCGGCGCCGCCGGCATGAGCTACGAGGAAGCCGCCGAGCGCTGCGGCTGCGCCGTCGGCACGATCAAGAGCCGCGTCAGCCGAGCGCGCAATCAGCTTGCGCTACACTGACGACCCGGCCGCGTAAGCGGCCCAACGCCAAACGCGCCGCGGCCGGCGTCTGCGCAGGCAGACGCCGGCCGTCGCATGTTCAGCTGCGTTCGTCGGAGAGCGCCTCGCCCTTCAACTCCGCGATCAGCGCGAGAATCGCGTCGCCCGCGCCGTTCAGGTCGGTTTCCTCGAAACTCCGCACGACCAGCGTCGTGCCGTGGCCGCCGGGGGCGTTATAGAAGGGGTAGCTGCCGATATCGGCGCTTTCGTAGTCCTTTTGGATCGCCTCCAGGCCCGCCGCGATGGTTCCTTCGGCTAGGTGGGTCGCAATCGAGCGGGACTTCTTGACCCGGCCGCGGCGGAGGTGCGGCGCGGCCGCCCGGAACATCGACTGCGCCACCTGCGGCACGCCCGCCATGACGTAGACATTCTCCATCACGAAGCCGGGCGCGACGCCCAGGTCGTTCTCGATCACGTCCGCGCCTTCCGGCGCCAGCGCCATGCGCTTCCGGGCCTCCGTGAACTCGATATTGCGGCGCTGCATCGTCGCTTCGAGGATGGCGTAGGAGGTCGGGTGGTAGACGGCCTGCTTGCCGAAGGCGGCGGCGACGGATTCGGCCGTGATGTCGTCGTGCGTCGGCCCGATGCCGCCGGTTGTGAAGACGTAGTCGAACTTGGTGCGGAGCGCGTTGACCGCCGCCACGATCTCTTCCTTGATGTCCGGCACGACGCGGACTTCCAGCAACTGCACGCCGATCTCGTTGAGGCCGGTTCCGACGAACGCGACGTTCAGGTCCTGGGTGCGGCCGGACAGGATCTCGTTGCCGATCACCACCATGGCGGCGGTGACGGGTTCGGCGTCGGCGTCAGCTTCGGACATGGATCGTATCTCTCAAGGGGCGGCCGGCCATGCGGCGCGATTTGACGAATGGCGATACTATGCGTCCCTCCGGAACGCGCCAAGCTGGAAGTCCATGCAGTTCGAACAGCCGCTTCGCCCCGCCCGCCTGATCCGGCGCTACAAGCGCTTCCTGGCCGACATGCGCCTGGAGGAGACCGGCGAGGAATTGACGGCGCACTGCCCCAATCCCGGCGCGATGATGGGCTTGGCCGAGCCCGGCATGCGCGCCTGGCTCCGGCCTGCGCGCAATCCGAAGTCCAAGCTGCCCTTCGCCTGGGAGCTGACCGAGCTCGAGTCCGGCCTGGTCGGCATCGACACCGGCCGGCCGAACCCGATCGCGGAGGAGGCCATCCCGGCGGGCGCCATACCCGAACTCGCGGGCTATCCCCTCCTCAGGCGCGAGGTGCGCTATGGCGAAAACTCCCGCATCGACATCCTGCTTTCGGGCGGCGGCCGGCCCGAATGCTATGTCGAGATCAAGAACGTCCACCTGGAGCGGGGCGGCCGCGCGGAGTTCCCCGACGCCAAGACGGCGCGGGGCGCCAAGCATCTGGTCGAGCTCAACAACATGGTCGCGGCTGGCGCGCGGGCGGTCATGCTCTATATCGTGCAGCGGGGCGATTGCGGCGCGTTCGCGCTCGCCGAGGACATCGATCCGGCCTATGCGGCGGCCTATCGGGCGGCGCGGGCGGGCGGAGTCGAAACATTGTGTTATGATTGCGCGATTACGCTTGAGGGCATAGAGCTTCGGCGCGCATTGCCGATCGAAATCGCATGAGGGCCAGGCCGAAGCCGGGAAGAGACCGCGTTCGATGAACCAGATGGACATGACGTCCGGCCGGCGGGTCAACCGCGACCGGATCACCCTGCACACTCCCGCCGACTTCGAGGGCATGCGGCGCGCCGGCCGGCTCTGCGCCGAGACGCTCGATTTCATCACGCCCCATGTCGAGCCGGGCGTGACGACGGAAAAGCTGGACGATCTGGCCCACCAGTTCATCCTGGCGCGGAACGCGACGCCGGCGCCGCTCAACTACCGGGGTTTTCCGAAGTCGATCTGCACCTCGATCAATCATGTCGTCTGCCACGGCATTCCGGGGCCGAAGAAGCTGCAGGAGGGCGACATCGTCAATATCGACGTGACCGTCATCCTCGATGGCTGGCACGGCGATTCGAGCCGCATGTATCCCGTCGGCAAGGTCAGCGTGAAGGCGCAGCGCCTGATGGACGTGACCTATGAGGCGCTGATGCGCGGCGTCGAGGCGACGCGGCCGGGCGCCACGCTGGGCGACATCGGCGCTGTCATCCAGAGCTTCGTCGAAGGCGAGCGCTTCTCGGTCGTTCGCGACTTCTGCCGCCACGGCCTCGGCCGCACCTTCCACGCGCCGCCGAGCGTGCTGCACTACGGCCGCCCCGGCGACGGCGCACGACTGGAGCCCGGCATGTTCTTCACCATCGAGCCGATGGTGAACGCCGGCCGGCCCGACACGAAGATCCTGGCCGACGGCTGGACTGCCGTCACGCGCGACCGCTCGCTTTCCGCCCAGTTCGAGCATTCGCTCGGCGTCACGGAAGCCGGCTGCGAGATCTTTACGCTCTCGCCCGCGGGCCTGACCAAGCCGCCTTACGGCTGAGCCATGGCGGACGCGGGCGGGGAGGGATCGCGGTCGAGCCAGGCCGGCCATCGCCAGCGGCTTCGCAAGCGCTTCATGGACGGCGGGCCTTCGGCGGTCGCCGACTACGAACTGATCGAACTCATCCTGTTTCTCGCCATACCGCGCCAGGACACCAAGCCGCTCGCCAAGGCGCTGGTCGACCGCTTCGGCGGCTTCGCGGAGGCGGTGAGCGCCACGCCCCAGTCCCTGTTGGAAGTGAAGGGCATGGGCGAAGCGGCGGTCGTCGCGCTGAAGACCGTCGCCGCCGGGGCCGAACGCCTTGCCCGCGAGGAGGCGTCGAGCCAGCCGGCGCTCTCCTCCTTCCAGGCGGTCGTCGACTATTGCCGCGTCGCCATGGCGCGCCGCCCGGTCGAGCAGTTCCGCGTCCTCTTTCTCGACAAGCAGAACGTGCTGATCCGGGACGAGGTGCAGGGCGAAGGCACGATCGACCAGACGCCGGCCTATCCGCGGGAGGTCGTGCGTCGGGCGTTCGAGCTGGGCGCCACCGCCGTCATCCTGGCGCACAACCACCCCTCCGGCGACCCGACGCCGTCGAAGGCCGACGTGGCGCTGACCAAGGCGATCGCCAAGGCGGGGGAGGCGGTCGAGGTGCTCGACCACGTCATCGTCGGCCGCAAGGGCCATGTCAGCTTGAAGGCGGGCCGTTATTTCTGACATGACGGACTTCGACGCCTGGACGGCGCGGGAACTCGACCGCCTGGACGCCGCACGCCTGAAGTCGCCGCTCTGGCCGCGCTTCGGGCCGGGCAAGCTGCTCGACTATGTGCTCTGGCGCCGCCGGGATTTGATCCGGCGGGACGGCCTCTGGCTCGAGTTCGGGGTCCACAAGGGCTCGACCATCAACCGGATCGCCAAGGCGGCGCCCGGCCTCGTCCACGGCTTCGACAGCTTCGAGGGCCTGCCGGAGGACTGGAACCGTGGCCGGCAGATCTCCCGGAAGGGCGCCTTCGACCTCGGCGGCGCGCTGCCGAAGGTCCGGGCCAATGTCCGCCTGCACAAGGGCTGGTTCGAGGAAACGCTGCCGCCCTTCCTCGCTGAAACGCCGGGCGACGTCGCCTTCCTGCATGTCGACTGCGACCTCTATTCCTCGACGAAGACGGTGTTCGAGGCGCTTGGGGATCGGATCGGGCCCGGCACGGTGATGGTCTTCGACGAGTTGATCAACTATGCGACCTTCCGGGAGCATGAGTGGCGGGCGCTCTACGAACTCGTTCGGGAAACCGGCCTCGCGTTCGACTGGATCGGCACGTTCGGCGGCGTCCGGCGCGACTTCGACGGCTACATGGGCTTCGCGCGCGAGCGGGCCGACCATGGCCGCGACCCCGAAGCAGCGCTTATTATCGTCTGAGCCCAACCCCAGGGAGTTGTCCGATGCCCGACGACGTCCGCCGCATCCAACCGTCGCCGACGCTGTTCGTGAAGAACCGATCCGTTCCCGCCGAAGCGATCTCCCGCCTCGAAGGCCAGACCGAAGGCGCCGGCGACCTCCGTCTCAAGGTCAAGCCGTTGATCGCGGGCCGGGACATGTTCTTCATGGAGGCGCACCGTCCGCAGGGCTTGGTCGACCCTGAACACGCCCATCCCGATCACGAATCGATCTGCTATCTGGTGTCCGGCCGCATGCGGGTCGTCATCGAGGGCGAGAGCTTCATCGCGGAGCCGGGCGACGTCTGGGTCCACCCGCCGGGCGTGAAGCACTATCACGAGGCGCTGGAGGACAGCGTCCAGATCGAGATCAAGTCGCCGCCGACCAAGACCTGGGACTGAGCGCAGGCTAGTCTGACGCCGGCCGGACGCCGAGCCGGACGCTGAGCAGCGCGCCTAGGCCGGCGAGGGCGACGGCCCCGCACCAGCTTTTCGTCGCGACGAAGGCCGTCAGCCCGCCGGCGGCCGCCGCGAAGGCGACGCCCCGTCGCAGCAGCCGGTCACTGCCCAGGCGCAGAACGTAGCGGGCATTGATCGCATTGGCGGCGACCATGCCGATGACGCCAGAGGCGAAGACCAGTCCGAACAGCGTCGGTTGAAGGCCGTGGAAGTCGATGAACGCGAAGGGCGCGCCGGCGATATAGGCGTAGATGCCGGCATAGTAGAAGCCGCCCGCGGCCGCGTAGCCGGCCAGGCGGCGGTCGCCGAGCAGCCGGCCATAGTCCGCCAGCGCATCGG
>DAINCG010000120.1:0-11951 GCA_036732525.1 Pseudomonadota bacterium
TCATCGCGGCGCCGATGCCGGACGTGATGTGGTCGTAGCCGGGCGCGATGTCGGTCGTGAGCGGCCCGAGCGTGTAGAACGGCGCCTCGCCGCAGGTCTGGAGCTGCTTCTCCATGTTGGCCTTGATCTTGTGCATCGGCACGTGGCCCGGTCCCTCGATCATGACCTGGCAGTCCTTCGCCCAGGCGACTTGGGTCAGCTCTCCCAGCGTCTCCAGTTCAGCGAACTGCGCCGCGTCGTTGGCGTCCGCGATCGAACCGGGCCTGAGGCCGTCGCCCAAGGAGAAGGCGACGTCATATGTGCGGCAGATGTCGCAGATCTCTTCGAAATGCTCGTAGAGGAAGCTCTCGCGGTGATGGTGCAGGCACCACTTCGCCATGATCGAGCCGCCGCGCGAGACGATGCCGGTCGTCCGCTCCGCCGTCAGCGGCACATAGGGCAGGCGGACGCCAGCGTGAATGGTGAAATAGTCGACGCCCTGTTCGGCCTGCTCGATCAGCGTGTCGCGGAAGACCTCCCAGTTGAGCGCCTCGGCGACGCCGTCGACCTTCTCCAAAGCCTGGTAGATCGGCACCGTGCCGATCGGCACCGGCGAATTGCGGATGATCCATTCGCGGATGTTGTGGATGTTGCGGCCGGTCGAAAGGTCCATGACCGTGTCCGCGCCCCAGCGGATCGCCCAGACCATCTTGTCGACCTCCTCCGCCATGGATGAGGTCACGGCGGAGTTGCCGATATTGGCGTTGATCTTCACCAGGAAGTTCCGGCCGATGATCATCGGCTCGCTTTCCGGGTGGTTGATGTTGGACGGGATAATGGCGCGGCCGCGGGCGACCTCGTCGCGCACGAACTCAGGCGTGATGTAGGGCGGGATTTCCGCGCCGTAGCTCTCGCCGTCTTTGGCCGCCGCCGCGCGCGCGGCCTCCCGGCCGAGGTTCTCGCGGATGGCGACGTACTCCATCTCCGGCGTCACGATGCCCCGCCGCGCGTATGCGAGCTGGGTCACGGCGCCGCCCGACTTGGCGCGGAGCGGCGGGCGCCGGTTCTGGAATTCCGGCGTCAGTCGATTGCCGGAGACGAAGCCATTGTCGGCCGGCTGGACCGCGCGGCCGGCATAGGCGTCGATGTCGCCGCGGCCCGCGATCCATGCCGCCCGCAGCGGCGGCAGGCCGCCCGCGATGTCGATGTTGACGTCGGGGTCCGTGTAGGGGCCGGAGCTGTCGTAGACGACGACCGGCGGCTCGCCCGCGGTCGGGTGCAGGGCGATCTCCCGCATCGGCGCGCGGACATCGCCGCCGGCGGCGCCTGCAACGTAGATCTTGCGCGAGGCCGGCAGCGGCCCCGTCGTCACTTTCGGCGTAATCGCGTCCATGTCTGTACTCCCCGGTTGGCGAAGGAACGCCAGCGCGCACGCGCGGAGGGAGAGCACGTCGATACGATGGACCAATGATGTCGTATGGAAGCCACGTACAACCGTTCCCTTCGCCAGTGCTAACTGGATCAGGTTCAACGGGTCGCCGCGCCGGCGCCGGATCGGCGTCATAGCGGCCTCTCAGCTCCTTGCCGGAGCTCCCCAGGCGATCCGCGAAGCATGCGCGGCTCGGTCCGTGACTGTCAACGGACGCAATTGCGGCCGGATTGAACGGCCGGAAATTCGCCACTACCGTTTCCGAGCCCGCCACATGCGAAAGCCCTCCATCGTGCCCGACGCTCCCGACTCTTCCGCCACTTACGACTACATCATCGTCGGCGCCGGCTCGGCCGGCTGCGTGCTCGCGAACCGCCTCTCGGCCGACCCGAAGAACAAGGTGCTGCTGCTGGAAGCCGGGCCGGAGGACCGCAATCCCTGGATCCACATTCCCTTGGGCTACGGCAAGAACATCACCAACCGCGCCGTCAACTGGTGCTTCGACAGCGTGCCGGAAACCAAGGCGAACAACCGCGTCGACTATCTGGCGCGCGGCCGCGTTCTCGGCGGCTCCAGTTCGATCAACGGCATGGTCTACATGCGCGGCCAACGGCAGGACTACGATCTCTGGGCGCAGATGGGCTGCCGCGGCTGGTCGTATGAGGAAGTGCTGCCCTACTTCCGCAAGGCCGAGAACAACGCCCGCGGCGCGAACGAATTCCACGGCGTCGGCGGGCCTTTGCAGGTCAGCGACCTCCGCGACAAGCCGCCTGTCCTGGACGCCTTCCTGAAGGCTGGCCAGCAGGCGGGCATGCCGCTCAACCCTGACTTCAACGGGGCGGAGCAGGAGGGCATCGGCCTCACCCAGACGACGACGTCGAACGGCCGGCGCAACAGCGCGGCCCGGGCCTACCTGAAGCCTGCCCGGTCGCGCCCCAATCTCCGCGTCGAGGTGAACGCCCGCGGCAAGCGCGTGCTCTTCGAGGGCAAGCGCGCCGTCGGCTACGCCTATATCCAGAACGGCCAGGAGCGCCAGGCGCGCGCCGCCCGCGAGGTGATCCTGTGTGGCGGCGCCTACGGTTCGCCGCAATTGCTGGAGCTCTCGGGCGTCGGCGACGCGGCGCGCATCAAGGCGATCGGCATCGAGCCCGTCCACCATCTGCCCGGCGTCGGCGAAGGTCTGCAGGACCATCAGGTCTTCCGCATGAAATGGCGGCTCAAGGGCAAGCCCGGCACTTATAACGAGCGCACCCGCGGCCTGACGGCGCTTGGCGAAGGCCTGAAGTACGTCTTTGCGCGGCGCGGCGTGCTGACCAGCCCGACCAATCCGATCAACGCCTTCTTCCGCACGCGGCCGGAGCTGGAGACGCCCGACGTCCAGATTCAGTTCTTCCCCGGCACCTATGACGACATGCGGACACGGAAGCTGCACAAGGCGCCGGGCGTCACCCTCGGGCCGACCCTGCTTCGGCTCGAAAGCCGCGGGTCCGTGCACGCGCGGTCGGCCGACCCGTTCGCCGACCCCTTGATCCACACCAACGTGCTCGGGACGGAGAACGACCTTCGGACCGCGATCCTCGCCATGCGCTATTGCCGCGAAGTCATGGAAGCGGAGGCGATGCGCCCCTACTACGACGTCGAACTGGCGCCGGGGAAGGACGTGCAGTCGGACGACGATTTCGCGGACTACGCGCGCGAAGCCGGCGCCTCGAACTGGCACCCGGCCTCATCCTGCCGGATGGGGCCGGACCACGACGCGTCGGCGGTCGTCGATACGTCTCTGCGGGTGCGTGGCTTGGAAGGTCTGAGGGTCGTCGACGCGAGCGTCATGCCGGCGGTCGTCTGCGGCAACACGAACGCGCCGACCATCATGATCGCGGAGAAGGCCGCCGACGCAATTCTGGCTGCGGGCTGAACGACGGCCTCTATGGCGCCAGGCGCCGCGCGATCTCGACGACCCGCCGCCAGGCGTCCCGAACGTCCTGCGCCGTCGTCATGGTCTGACCGATCTGAAAGCGGAAGGCGAAGGCGCCGCGGACGCGGTTCTGGGTAAGATAAGTGAAACCGTCGTCGTTGATCGCTTCCAGAAGCCGGGCGTTGACCGCGTCCAGGTCGTCCGCGCCCGCCGGCGCGAAGCGGAAGTTGATGAGGGAAAGCTGGCGCGGCGCACAGATCTCGAAGTCCGGCTCCGCCCGGATCGCCGCCTCCAGATCCGCCGCCCAGGCGATGTGATTGCGGATGATCGCCTGAAGCCCCGCGACGCCGTAGCAGCGGAGCACGAACCAGAGCTTGAGCGCCCGGAAGCGCCGGCCGAGCGGCACCGACCAGTCGCGATAGTCGATGACCGATCCGGCCTCCCGGCTTTGCAGGAAGGCCGGCAGGATCGAAAGCGTGCGGATCAAGTCTTCCGGCTTGCGGACATAGTGCGCCGAGCAGTCGAAATTCGTCATCAGCCATTTGTGCGGGTTGAAGACGAAGCTGTCGAAGTGCTCGATGCCGCGGAGCAGATGCTGGTGCTCCTCCAGGATCAGCGCCGATCCCGCCCAGGCGGCGTCGACATGCGCGAAGAGGCCGTGCGCTCTTGCGATCCGCCCGAGCGCCTCCAGGTCGTCCATGGCGCCGACTCCGGTCGCGCCCAGGTTGGCGACGAGGCAGGCGGGCAGGCGTCCGGCCGCCTTGTCGGCCAGGATCGCGGCTTCGAGCGCTTCCGGCCGCATGGCGAAGGTCTCGGGGTCGGTTTCGATCAGCCGTACGTTCTCCCGGCCGATGCCCGCGACCTTGGCCCCTTTCTCCGTCGCCGAATGGGTCTGGTCGGACGTGTAGACGACGACCGGCGCCCCGCCCGCGAGGCCCGCTTCGTTGGCGCGCCAGTCCGTCGCCCGCTCCCGAGCGGTCAGGACGGCGCAGAGGATGGCGCTCGACGCGGAATCCTGGATGACGCCGTGAAAGCCTTCCGGCAGCCCGATCATCTGGCGGAGCCAATCGGTGACGCGGGTCTCCAGCTCCGTGCCGGCGGGTGAGGTCTGCCAGAGCATGCATTGCGCGCCGATCGTCGCCGTCAGCATCTCCGCCAGGACGGAGGGCGGACTGTTGTTCGCGGGGAAATAGGCGAAGAAGCGCGGGTGTTGCCAATGGGTGATCCCCGGCAGGATGTCCCGCTCGAAGTCGGCCATCACGGCATCCAACGGTTCGGCCGCGACCGGCGGGCTTTCGGGCAGGCGGGCTGCGACCTCGCCCGGCTTGGTCTGGGCGCGGACGGGATATTCTTCGACGTTCGCCATGTAGTCGGCCATCCAGTCCACCATGCGGTGGGCGTGCCGCCGAAATTCCTCGATTTCCATTCGATCTGATCCCGTCCTAGTCTTGCCGCGAGTTCCATATCAGGCCCGCGCGTCCCATGCATATCGACACCCAGATCCGAGATATCCCGCTCGCCCAGGTCGGCCCGGAAGCCGAGCGCCTGGAGCGCCTCGGCTTCGAGTGCGTCTGGACCTTCGAGGCGAAGCACGACCCATTCCTGCCGCTCGCCTTCGCGGCGGCGGCGACCTCGAAGCTCGAAGTCGGCACCAATATCGCCGTCGCCTTCGCCCGCAGCCCCTATGCCACCGCCCAGGTCGCCTGGGACGTCCAGCGGGAGAGCGCGGGGCGCCTGCGGTTGGGCCTCGGGACGCAGGTCCGGGCGCATGTCGAGCGCCGGCTTTCCATGCCGTTCGACCGGCCGGCGGCGCGCATCACCGACTACATCCGCTGCATGCGCGCGATCTGGGAGACGTTCCAGACCGACGCCAAGCCTGGCTACGAGGGCGAGTTCTACCGCTTCCGGCTGATGAACCCGTTCTTCAATCCGGGGCCGGTGGCGAAGCCGGACATCCCGGTCTACCTGGCCGGCGTCAATCCGCGCATGGCGAAGGCGGCGGGCGAGGTCGCGAACGGCTTCCACGTCCATCCGATGCATTCCCGCTCCTACCTGCAGGAGGTGGTGCGCCCGGCGATCCAAGAGGGGGCCGCGGCGAACGGCCGGTCGCTCGCAGACGTCGAACTCTACGCGCCCGTCTTCGCGGTCTGGGGCGAGACGGAGGCGGAGCGCGCCAAGGCCGAAGCGGCGATCCGGGAGCAAATCGCCTTCTACGGCTCGACGCCGAACTACCGTCGCATCTTCGAGCACCACGGCTGCGGGGAAGAGGCGCGCCAGCTCTCCCACCTGATGCGGAACGGCGAGTTCGCCGAGATGCCGAAACTGGTGCCGGACAGCCTTATGGATGCGCTCGCCGTGCACGGCTCCTTCGCGGAACTGCCGAAGAAGCTCCGGGAACGGTCGGACGGCGTGCTCGACCGGGTCTCGCTCTACTACCCGATCGGCGCGGACGATCCGGACGACATGTGGGCGACCTTCGTCGCCGGCTGCAAACAATAACGAAAGAGGAAGCGATCATGCCGAAGGCGAAGGCGAACGGGATCGAGATCGAATACGCGATGCGCGGGCCGGAGGACGGCCAGCCGCTTCTTATGGTCAACGGCCTCGGCACGCAGCTGATCTCCTGGACCGACAAGCTGCTCGACGGGCTGGCCGACGCGGGCTTCCGGGTCATCGTCTACGACAACCGGGATTCCGGTCTTTCCACCGACTTCGATTCGTTCGGCCCCGCGGACATTCCGGCCGCGTTCAAGGCCGCGCGGGCGAAGGAGCCGGTGAACGCGCCCTACAAGCTGGAGGATATGGCGGACGACGCGGCGGGGCTGCTCGACGCGCTCGGCATTCCGGCGGCGCACGTCGTCGGCAGCTCGAACGGCGGCGCCATCGCCCAGATCTTCGCCTATCGGCACAAGGCCAAGACCAAGTCGCTCGCCTCCATCATGGCGACGTCGGGGCGGCGCGGCCTGCCGCGTCCAACGGAGGCGGCGACCGCCTGGCTGAACAGGACGCGCAAGCGCGAGGCGAGCCGGGAGGACTTCATCCAAGAGGCGCTGGAGACCGCGTCGATCATCGGCAGCCCCGGCTTCCCGCGCGACGAGGCGGCGATCCGCGCCCGGGCCGGCGCGCTCTACGACCGGGCCTACCGACCGGGCGGCCATGGCCGGCAATTGCTGGCCTCGATCGCGTCCGCGGACGGGCGCGTCGCCCATCTTGGCGAGATTTCCGCGCCCACGGTCGTGATCCACGGGTCGGACGACCCGCTGGTGCCGGTCGCCTGCGGCGAGGACGTGCGCGACAGCGTGCCGGGCGCGACCATGACCGTCGTCCCAGGCATGGCGCACGACTACCCGGACGGCGCGGTTCCGGCGATCGTCGCGGCGATTCGCGCCAACGCCGCGCGCTAGCCTCAAGTTTAGGCGCCTGCTACAAACCCGCTCTTCCGTATCCGAACGCGACAGCCCATGCGCCAAGCGACGATTGCGCGGAAAACGCGCGAGACCGAGATATCCGTGACCGTGAACCTCGACGGGACCGGCGCGTCGGACATCCAGACCGGCGTCGGCTTCTTCGATCACATGGTCGACCAACTGGCCCGGCACGGTCTGATCGACGTCGACCTGAAGGCGAAGGGCGACCTGCACATCGACGACCACCACACGGTCGAGGACTGCGGCATCGTTCTCGGCCAGGCCGTCAGCAAGGCGCTCGGCGAGCGGAAGGGCGTGCGCCGCTACGGCCAGGCCTACACGCCGATGGACGAAACGCTGGCGCGGGTGGTGATCGACCTCTCGAACCGGCCCTTCCTGGTCTGGCGGGTCGACATGCCGACGCCGAAGATCGGCACGTTCGACACGGAACTCGTCCGCGAATTCTTCCAGGCCTTCGCCGTCGCGGCGGGCGCGACGCTGCATGTCGAAGCGTTCTACGGCGTCAATTCGCATCACATCGCGGAAGCCTGTTTCAAGGCGCTGGCGCGCGCGCTCCGCGAGGCGGTCGAGATCGACCCGCGACGCGGCGACGCGACGCCGTCGACCAAGGGCGTGCTCGGCGGCTCGCTCTGACCATGACGCGCACCTTCTCCGCATATCGGCGTTGGCGCGGACTCGACGGCGCGGCCGAGACCATGGTGATCGACGACGGCTTCTCCTGGGGGGCGATGCTGTTCGGCCCGATCTGGGCCATCGTTCGCTTCCGCTGGCGCGCCGCGGCCGCGCTCGGGCTCGGCTGGGCGATCGGCGCGATCCTGGCCGCGGCGGCCGGGCCGGCCGCGGGCGGCCTTGTCTGGGTCATCGTCGCCTATTGGTCCGGCGCATCCGCCCGCAATTTCGAGGCGCTCTGGCTCGATGAAGACGGCTGGCGGCTCGACAACGTCGCCGTCGCGCGCGACCGCGACCTCGCCGAAGCCATGCTGATCGAAGCGGACGCCGTCCGCGCCGACGGGGTGGAGCGCCGCTGGTGAAGGTCGCGATCGTCGACTACGGCTCCGGCAATCTGCGCTCCGCCCAGAAGGCGTTCGAGCGTGCGGCGCGCGAGGCGGAGACGGCGGCGGACATCCAAGTGACCGACGACGCGGACGCCGTCGCGCGGGCCGACAAGGTGGTCCTGCCCGGCGTCGGCGCGTTCCGCGACTGCTGGGACGGCCTGCACGCCGTGCCGGGCATGGGCGATGCGGTTCGGGAAGCGGCGGTCGGCCGCGCCGTCCCGTTCCTCGGCATCTGCGTCGGCATGCAACTGATGGCGACCGTCGGGCGGGAGCATGGCGACACGCCGGGCTTCGGCTGGATCGCGGGCGCGGTCGAGGCGATCGAACCTTCGGACCCGGCGCTCAAGATCCCCCATATGGGTTGGAACGCGCTCCAGGCGCCGCTTAAGCCCCATGCGCTCCTGGCAGGCATTTCGCCCGGCGACTATTGCTACTTCGTGCATTCCTTCGCCCTTCGGGCGGACAATGCGGACGCCGTTCTGGCGAAGACGGATTACGGCGGACCGGTGACGGCGATCGTCGGCCGTGACAACATCGTTGGCACGCAGTTCCACCCCGAGAAGAGCCAGTCGGCGGGACTGCGGCTGATCGCCAATTTCCTGAAGTGGGAGCCATGACGCGATGACGACGGCCGGCGCCCATGTCGACATGGTGGAGAAGTTCGGCGAGTCCGATATCGCCGAACTCTGCGACGCGGCGAGCCTCGCCATTCTGGATGGCGGCGGTTTCGGGTGGCTGGAGCCGCCGCCCCGGCAGACGCTGGAGGCCTACTGGCGGGGCGTCATGCTGGTGCCCGAGCGGGAGCTGTTCGTGGCCAGACTGAACGGCGTCATCTGCGGATCGGCGCAGCTCGTAGCGCCGCCGAAGAACAATGAGGCGCAGAAGCATTCGGCCGCGTTGCAGCACGCTTTCGTCGCCCCATGGGCGCGCGGCCACGGCCTCGCCCACGCGTTGACCCGCGAGGTGGAGATGCGCGCCCGCAAGCGTCGCTTCCGCCTCCTCAATCTCGACGTCCGCGAAACCCAGGCTTCCGCCATCCGCCTCTACAAGGCGCTTGGCTATGAGCACTGGGCGACCCATCCCTATTACGCCTTCGTGCGCGGAGCCTGGGTCGCCGGACTTTTCTTCTACAAGAACCTGCTGGAGACAGATCCGCCGCCGGCGGAGCCCCCTGCCATATGATCCTCTATCCCGCGATTGACTTGAAACAGGGCCAGTGCGTACGCCTGCTGCGCGGCGACATGGGCAAAGCGACCGTCTTTAATGACGACCCAGCAGCCCAGGCCGAAGCCTTCGCGCGCCAGGGCTTCGAACGCCTGCATCTCGTCGACCTCGACGGCGCCGTCGAGGGCAAGGCCATCAACGACGCCGCCGTGAAGTCCATCCTGGCGGCGACGAAGCTGCCGACGCAGCTTGGCGGCGGCATCCGGGACATGGCCGCCATCGAGCGCTGGGTGGAGGCGGGCGTCGCCCGCGTCATCCTCGGCACGATCGCGCTTTCGGATCCCGACCTCGTCAAGACCGCCTGCCGCGCCTTTCCCGGCAAGGTCGCCATCGGCATCGACGCGCGGAACGGCATGGTCGCGGTCAAGGGGTGGACCGAAACCAGCAGCATGCGGGCCATCGAACTGGCGCTCCGGTTCGAGGACGCGGGGGCCGCCGCCATCGTCTTCACCGACATCGACCGCGACGGCGCCATGGGCGGCGTCAACGTCGATGCGACGGTCGATCTCGCCTTCGCGCTCTCGACGCCGGTCATCGCCTCGGGCGGCGTCTCAAGCATCGACGACCTGAAGGCGTTGAAGGCGGAAGAGGAGGCCGGCATCGAAGGCGTGATCGTCGGCCGCGCCCTCTACGACGGCAGCGTGGAGCCGAAGGCGGCGCTCGCCGTGCTCGCCGGCTGATGCTGACGGTCCGGATCATTCCCTGCCTCGACGTTCACGCGGGCCGCGTCGTGAAGGGCGTCAACTTCGTCAATCTGGTCGACGCGGGCGATCCGGTGGAGCAGGCCAGGGTCTACGACGCGGCGGGCGCCGACGAACTCTGCTTCCTCGACATCACCGCCAGCCACGAGGACCGCGGCATCCTGCTCGACGTCGTGCGCCGCACGGCGGAGCACTGCTTCATGCCGCTCACCGTCGGCGGCGGCGTGCGCACGCTGGAGGACATCCGGCGCCTGCTGCTCGCGGGCGCGGACAAGGTCTCGATCAACTCCGCCGCCGTCGCACGGCCGGAGTTCGTGGCGGAGGCGAGCCAGAAGTTCGGGGCCCAATGCATCGTCGTCGCGATCGACGCCAAGTCGGTCGGGCCGGGTCGGTGGTCCGTTTTCACCCATGGCGGGCGGCGCGACACGGGCATCGACGCGGTCGAATGGGCGAAGCGTGTGGTCGAGCTCGGGGCCGGCGAGATCCTGCTGACCTCGATGGACCGGGACGGCGCGCGTTCCGGCTTCGACCTCGCGCTGACCCGCGCCGTGGCGGACGCCGTGCCGGTGCCGGTGATCGCTTCGGGCGGCGTCGGCACGCTCGACCACCTGGTCGAAGGGGTGCGCGAAGGCCACGCCTCGGCGGTCCTCGCGGCCTCGATCTTCCATTTCGGCGAAGTCGAGATCGGGGCCGCCAAGCGCCACATGGCCGACGCCGGCCTGCCGATGCGGCTGCCGTCCGATTAGTCCGGCATAGCGGCCGGCATCGGCCCCCAGGAAAGCGGCATTCCGGGCTGGCGCAATGCGCCGGGGCGCGGTAGTTTCTGCTACTTTTCTCCGCCGCAGCGTGGCCCATATTTTGGGGGATGTCGCGGCAGGTAGGCTCAAAATGTAGTCAGTGCAGGCGAGGGTTGGACTGCGATGAGACTAATGATCGACCGAAACGCGCTGTTGCGGGCGCTTTCCCATGCGCAAAGCGTGGTCGAGCGGCGCAATACCATTCCAATTCTGGCGAACGTGAAGCTGGATGTTGCGGACGGCAAGCTGCGCGTGACCGCGACGGATATGGAGATCGGTCTCGTCGAAGTGGCGTCGGCCGACCCGGCGTCGGAGCCGGGCGCCGCGACGGCGCCGGCTCATACGCTGCACGACATCGTCCGCAAGCTGCCGGACGGCGCCCAGGTCGAATTGGCGCTTGACGCGGAAGCGGAGCGCATGATCGTCCGCGCCGGCCGCTCGACGTTCCAGTTGGCCGTCCTGCCGACGGCGGACTTCCCCTCGCTCGCCGATGGCGAGATGCCGGTCGCGTTCAACATGGCCGCGCGCGACCTGCGCACGCTGATCGACCGCACCCGATTCGCGATCTCGACGGAAGAAACGCGCTACTACCTGAATGGCATCTTCCTGCATCCGGCCGACAATGACGGCGTGCCGGTGCTGCGCGCGGTCGCGACGGATGGGCACCGCTTGGCCCGCGCGGAGGCGCCGCTGCCGAACGGCGCGGCGGAGATGCCAGGTGTCATCGTGCCCCGGAAGACCGTCGGCGAACTGCGCAAGCTGCTCGACGAGGCGGGCGACCAGGACGTGGCGGTCAGCGTCTCCGAAACCAAGATCCGCTTCGCCATGGACGACGTCGTGCTGACCTCGAAGCTGATCGACGGCGCCTTCCCCGACTACGAGCGCGTCATCCCGTCCGGCAACGACAAGTACGTCCAGCTCGACCGGCAGTCGTTCAAGGACGCGGTCGACCGCGTCTCGACGATCTCGACCGAGAAGTCGCGGGCGGTGAAGCTGGCGCTACAGCCGGGCGCCATCACGGTCTCGGCCAACAATGCCGAGGCGGGCGCCGCCAGCGAGGAGATCGAGGCGGACTACGATTCCGACGCGATGGAAATCGGCTTCAACTCCCGCTATCTCCTGGACATCGCCAGCCAGATCGAGGGCGACGTCGCCGAACTGGCGTTCGCCGACCCGGCGGCGCCGACGATCCTGCGCGACAAGGCCGACGCCAGCGCCCTCTACGTGCTGATGCCGATGCGCGTCTGAACTTGAACGCCCGCCACCTCATGCAGCGCATGGCGGCGAACGACGTCGGCCCGGCCGCGGGCTGCGCCCTGTCCCGGCTGACGCTGACCGATTTCCGCAGCTATGCCGCGGCGCGTATCGACACCAACGCGCCCGCAGTCGTGCTGTTCGGGCCGAACGGCGCCGGCAAGACCAA